>JASFHC010000111.1:0-7328 GCA_050123435.1 Desulfobacterales bacterium | reverse complement strand
CAGGTTATATTAGATATAGATATAAACAAAATTGAAACTGTTCGGTTTTGTCAAATTTAGTAACCATTCTTAATACCCTAAATTCCTTGACAAAATATTTTAAAGGAGTAAGCTGGCTCAGAATATTTCGGATTTTTCCTTAAACTTTAGGAAAAAGAAAACAGATATGATGCAGACAAGGAACCCCATTTCTCATAGAGAGATGGGGTTTTGTTGTTTTTGAGTTGATACAATTAGATATCACAACACCGACTTTAGCTCGTATATTAGCAAGCAGTAACATCAGGGTAAACAACATCGATTTTTGCATAGTATTCTCAATAGATCACAGATAACGCCAGACCTGAGATCAGAAAACGATATCTGAAAAATGCTTTCCACGAGCACACAAATTGGTCAAGCTGATATACCTGATGGATATACGGATAGTGTCAGATTTGGTTTGAACTAAAATTTTCAGTTGTAAGATCGAATTCCAATTTTTACACATAAGGGCGTTTTTGAAACAGCTTCTACTGTTCCTTAGTTACGCAGCCTTCGTGGCCCTTACTGCACTTACTACAATTAACGGTCACTTTATCCTTGATATCGCCATATTTTTCTCGGAATTCATCAGGAGTCATATTACATATCAGGCCACATCCGCATTCAGGGCATTCCGATTTGATCTGGTATCTTTCCTTTGCCATATTTTACCTCCTTCGTGTTGTTTTTTTTATTGTTTCAGTCACTGGGCTATTTCTTCCAGGATGCCCCCTTTTTGATTGTTCATCCCGAAGTCATCCTGTCCTAATGTAATATTACTTCTTAACTTATTAGAAATAGCAATAATAACTATTTGTGAAGGTTAAGAACTTTTGTCGGGATTTTTTCAGGAATCAAGCCTATTAACTATTCGAACTTCTAAAAACCATTAAGGCACTTCTAAAATAAGCCCATATTAAGGCTGCTTTTTTAGTTCATCCAATGTTTCAAAGTCACACACATCAAAACTTTGTCCGCACCCACCACAAATCATTTCGCATTTATCCGGTGTACGCGTTCTTCGTTCCTTTAACTTTGCACGACATTCCGGACATCTCCGGTCATTCGCATTGTTTTTATTATCGAGATTGGTTTTCATGACGTTTTACCTATGTGCAATTTCCTGTGATTATTCTATTTAAGTTGCGTGTTTTTGATCGATATGCGGAGATGCTCTATAGGCATCATCCAGATTCAAAATATAAGTATCGTTTTAATCCAATGCTTCCATGAGTTTTCCACAACAAGGCGGAATTCTATCACCTTGTTTCAACATTACATATTTATTGCATGTATAACAAATACATCGGCAATCCTCATCAACATAAACTTCAGGATACTCATCGCCCCCAGCATCCTTTTCACCTTCGATTACAAATCTAGCAAATTCACTCTGCTGTGGGATGTATTCCCCAATTGGAACCAGCTTTCTGTTGAATCTGACACAATCAACCATCATTCTCCATAAAGATTGAAGTTTTATTGTCTCATCAGGATTTTCAGGTGTAAATTCAACAAGGTTTTTTTCTATGTTGATTTTCATGTGTTTACCTCCTCTTTTAAGATTGTAGTTTTTTAATCTTTAACTCAGATTTTCTCTTAATTCACAAACAATTATCAATACATCATGGCAATAATTATGCCAATGTATTGTCATCATATAACTGGTTGTTATTTCAGATGAATATCTTAGAGCGCAATAAACAAATGTGTCACAATAAATGATTATAATGAGACAGCAATGTATCATGAGACAGCAAGTCTGAATATTTTATACATAAAAGCATTATCAATCATTTCCAAAAAAAATATTCGGTATTAAAAGAAGTTTTATATGAACTTCTCTTCTTATGAGCTTTTCCTATATAATTGTTGATCAGATTTTCTGATACCATGCCAATTTGTGGGGTACAAACTATTCGAGGCATTGTGGTATTTATGGAGATTTGAGGCTCGAAATTCGTGCCATGGCATATATAACCACAATTAAAGTTTGGCGATATCGTTTTATGGTATCACAACCTGAGCCAATCTTGTGAATCTTGTATAGTGCAAAAATCTGACCTTTAGAAATATCTTGTGTCCTATTGACATATCTGGAAAAGGGGAAAATGGGGATACCCAATAGTGAGCACACGAAAACAGAAGTCTCAGATTTCTGAGATATCCATCCAAAATACCATCCACCTCAAAAACCTTAGATATGTCTGACAATTGTTTTTTTATCATATTTCAAAAAGTTCTATGATTTCTTTGATCAGTTGCAGATTGAGGCCGAAGACAGACACAAAGTTTTTCTTTATCCGCACCTAAATTTTTCCGAACCTATAGTCTATTTAAGTAAATCAAAGGTTCGTCAAATCGCGATGTATTTTGGAGAAATCCAATAAAACGAGACCGGTCAGATTCGTGTGGTCTCAATTACTGACCTCCAATTTGTTCCTTTTGCAGGTATCATGAAGAGAAGATAAAGAGGAAAAATCTCATTTCAGGCCCGATGGTAATGTGCATAAGGACAACGTAAAGGCCTTATCTTCATCGGATGTGATTCGCTGCCATCCCATCGACTGTAACTGTTCATGCACTTTTTCAGCATGTTCGATCAATACGATATAGGTTACTTCGTCGCCATTGCGAAATCGGGTCGAATCGCCTACCGGATATTGCTTTCCATTGCGCCGCACCGTCAAGGGAATCCCTAAATTGTCACTAAGGAATGGATCGCCGAGTGTATTCTCCATCCCTTTCTCTATACGCATACCTGTTTCTTGGACCTGCCACCGGTCCAGATTTACCAGACCTTTGCGAACACAAGCCGACCAAAAGTCTACGTCACGTGAACTGCCGAACATTACCTGGGATCCGGCTTGATGGACCATATCCAGTGTAACCCTTTCATATTGGTCTTGAAGCACCATAAATATATGAAGAAGTCTGGCCTCTTCCCTTACTTTCTGGATGAACAGCAGATTCACCTCTTCGTTACCGGTGATAGCCAGCGCACCTGCCCGGGTATCAATTTCCGCTCTCAACAAATAATGGGTTTTCAGCCCGTTGCCGAAGATGACCCGGGTACAATCCTGTTCGGCAGCCTGGCATACATCTGGATTGGCGTCGATGCAAATCACTTCCTCGTTGTTTTCAAGCAGGATTTTGGCGGTCGCCCGTGCCAGTTCGTTGGCACCCAGAATGACCCAGCCCGAGTTACTGGGTCGCCGCAGATCCAAGATTTGAGCGACTAGGCCACCGGTCAATCCGGCCGAAAGAACTGTCACAGTGATCACCATAAACACTAAGGCGCGAAGTTCGTTGCCGCCGGCAATTCCATATGTGTTTAGCTGAACGGCAAACAGGGAGGCTACGGCTGCTGCGACGATCCCCCGCGGTCCAATCCAACCGATAAAACATTTTTCGCGCCAGTTGAGTTGGGTTCCAAAAGTACCCACGACAACATTCAAGGGTCTGACCACGAACATGAGAATCAAAACCGTGATGATTCCGGGAATCCCCAGTGCATAGACATCATCCAGCCGGACGTCCGCAGCCAAGAGTATGAACAGCATGCCGATCAACATCACGGTGAGCGCTTCTTTAAATTCAACCAGTTCCCGCTGAATATGAGTTTGAAAATTTCCCACCACGACTCCGGCTACTGTAACCGCCACGATCCCACTTTCTGGAAGGAGGACATTTGCTCCCTGAAACATGGCCAGGATCAGGCATAGGGTAAAGACGTTCTCAAGCCCTTCGGGGACAACATTGCGACGCTTTAATAGTATAACCAATATCAGGCCGCCTAATAATCCAAGCAGCGTGCCGAACCCGAGACGGGTGAGGAGCATGACAGCCGTGGCCACAGGGCCTGCCTTGGGACTGAGCGCCACTTCAAGCGCTACCATGGCCACCACAGCGCCCACCGCGTCAATCAACACCCCTTCGGCCTCTAAAACGACACTTACGTTACGTTTGACCTTGAAGCGCCTAAGGAGCGGATTTATGACCGTGGGCCCGGTTACCATGACCAACGTGCCGAATAAAATAGAGGTTCGCCAATCCCAGCCAAACAACCACCGTGCTGTTAGCATACCGCCGGCAACGGTCACTGCACCTCCGATAGTAATCATCTGTCGAATTGCGCGCCTTTCGCGCTTAAGGCGCTGAATTTTTAAGTTCAGACCGCCTTCGAATAAGATTACGGCCACGGCAAACCCTGTGATGACACCAAGGGCGGAGCCCAGAGTTTCGGGTTGAATAACGCCGCCGACATCCGGTCCCAAAAGAACGCCGGTTATGAGCAAAAGAACAATACCGGGAATGCGCAAATGATAGGCTACGGACTGGGCAAAGATCCCCGCCGCCAGCCCTAAAGCGATGGTCAACGCTGGATTTGAAAAAGTTAGATGTTCCACTATATAATGATCAACGAATTGTTTCCTTTAAAGAATGGGTGGATCAAATCCACGATTAATGGAAAATACAGCATACAGACTCTTTAGTGAAGAAGACCTCTTGCAATTGTTTCGGCTCATGTAAAAGCTCAAGTCTGATATTGAGAGTCTTTCAACTACTTAGCTTTATTCCGCACCTTGTCATGATGTGTTGTTAAATGAAAATGTTTTGATAATTATCGCTCATGGTCATAGGAAATTAGTTGGATTTAACATAACCATTATCGATCGGAAACGATATTGGCAAGCCTTAATTTTAAAGCATCCTGCTATTTGATTTCTAATCGTTCATCACAGACTTATCAAGGCTCTGAAGGCTAAGAATAAGCATCAGTTAAATTTGTAGGCTGGACGTTCTCCCTTCTGCTCGTAGTAAGGCATCATTTGAGGTATGAGGGAAGCGAGTTTTTTTTCGCGGTTTTCCGGTGCCGGATGGGTGCTGAGAAATTGGGGAGGACCTTTACCACCTACTTGAGCCATCTTTCGCCATAAAGTGACAGTCGCGCGAGGATTGTAACCTGCTTTGGCCGCCAACTCGATGCCGATACGATCCGCCTCAGACTCCGCTGCCCGGCTGTTTGGCATTTGGACTGCCAACGCGGCGGCCAGCGACGCACCTGTCAGTGCCAATCCATTGCTCTTCGTTGCGACGCCCACCGCTACCACACCGACCTGACTGGCCATGGCTACCGACATCTTTTCAGCCGAATGTTTCGCCAAGGCATGACCGATCTCGTGGCCCAGGACTTGGGCCAGCTCGTCATCGGAGGGCTTAATTTTTTCTACCAGACCAGTATATAGAGCCATTTTCCCGCCCGCCATGGCCCATGCGTTGACTGTCTCGGGGTCATCGATGATCTTGATACTCCAATCCCAGTTTTTTGTCTCCGGACGAAGTTTAATGGCCTGGGCAATCAAACGCCCGGTGATTTTATAAACCCGATTCTTCAAGACCGGATCGTTATCGATCTCGCCTTTCTCAGCATATGGACGCAGCATTTCCACGTATGCTTCTTTAGACGCGGCAATGGCCGAGTCTTCCGAAACAATCATAAGCTGATGCCTCCCCGTAATGCTAGTGGCACAACCAGTGATTAGCGCTACGCAAAGTAGAATTGTGCTGTATAATCTTTTCATTATCTAACCTATCAATTGATCAATCTTGCGGCTTCGCCGGTTAAAGCAAAGTGATCAAAGGTCATTTTTTATAAAAAAAGATAAGAGTTTAGAACTTGAGTGTCAAGTTAAATTGGGATTTATTCCGTCTCCATATTAACTGAAAATTTCAGAATCATTGAAGCTTGGCGTTGCCCAAGCTGCGATCACCGCGATTCGATCTAAAATCTGATAATGTCAGATATCCTGTGTCCCACGGACAGATCTGAAAAATGGACAAAATGCAGATCACTAATGGTGAGCAAAGGATTTTTAAACGTTTTAAAACCTGCACTATCTCAGCATACCACTTGAAGGTCTCTCCTTTAGAGTTTTGTAACAATCAATCAATATTAATGTCAGAAGGGCTATGGGTGTGCACCTAATTGTTATATCTCTGTTTTTTAAACAAATTAAAGGAGAATTCAAATGGAAGGAATAGATTCATGACAGATTGATCTTCACAGTTTTTAGGGCATAGGGTCTATTTTTCTGTGCAGGCTGAAAGCAACTTGGATTTGTTATTTTGGTCAGAACAAAAATTTTGCAAACATTGACATTCTTTTTGTGATTTTATAAATTGGTAGCTTAAACTGTTTCAACAATACATCTCGATTACCAATAATTTCAGGAGGATTAAAATGAAACCTAAACGAATTATCATAATGTTTCTATCTGTAGCTTTCCTTTTCGGCTGTGCAGGTGCAGGATCGTTCCAAAGAATGAACAATCTAAAAATTGGTATGACAAAACAAGAAGTCATCGAAGCTATTGGTGTTCCCAACAGCATCAGTGCTACCAGAAATGTTGAATATCTAAAATATCGGATCAATACGGGTTTGTTTTCCACTGATAAATATTACGTTAGGTTGGTGAATGGAAAAGTGGAATCTTATGGACAAAGTGGTGACTTCAATTTACCTTACTAAATGATTCAAGTATAACGATTTATGTAGAACCCATATTTCAAATCTTGAAAGCATAAAAAAAGGAGATCTGCAGTTACTCAATTTGAGTTTAGGTATCCATATAAGAGATAAATTAATAAAAATGGATGTGAATCGAGAATTGCTTGAATCCTGCATTGCTGTTTCAGGCAAAGATAACCTTAATGAGAATACTCCACCGAAATCAAAGTGGGGTAAAAGTTAATAACTTGAAGGAACAGTGTTAGTCATAAAATGTTCTGCATGTAAAAAGAAACTCTGGAAATATGAGAAGATTGGCCCCGGTGAAGTTCTGCGGTGTCATAAAGATCGAATCATAAAAATATATGCGCCGCTAAATGAAGACGGAAAAATAAAATGCTCTTGTGGGAAAGACATTGGTATAGATAAAGGGGCCTATATTAAAATGATTTCCAAGGCATTTACCTATTCAGGAACAAAAAGAAACAAATAGGCAAATGAATGAAAGCAATAAAGTATCACATCATCACACTTCTATCAATTTTCTTCGTAATTAGTTTTTCTGGAAACTCATATCCATGGCACGATGAAACCCATATAGCCATAGCAAAAGTAGCAGGATATAAGAAATGGTACAATGCTACTGGTGCTGATATGGCCAAGTTAAAAGCTGGTAGAAAAGAGGAACTAAATCATTATGTGAACAATTCCAGAGAAACAATTGTAACATCCAAAATGGTGTTCCAACAGATAGATAAGTATAATAAAACAACAGATATTGCAGGCCATCTAT
>JASFHC010000110.1:0-7329 GCA_050123435.1 Desulfobacterales bacterium | reverse complement strand
AATCGGTGTGTCGACTTGTTTTTGAATGCTTTCAACCGCCCATTGGATAGATTCAATCTCATCTTCAAGCGACCCCACACCGGTACCCACATTGACATCGATAAAGTTAGCGCCGGATTCCGCCTGCTTTCTTGCCAAATCGATGAGGCTTTTTGTCTCCCGATTCAATATGATGGATTTTACGGAAGGAAGGGTTGCGTTAATTTTTTCCCCAATGATGATCATATATAAATACCTCCATCATCCCAAGTTAGTTTTCTTCGCCCCGCCGGCCGTTGAAAGACATGAATGTTCAAGATATATTTGGAATAAGTTATTGAACTTCCGAAGATACTAATTACATGATACCGGCTTGCAGTCCGGGAATTTCTTTTCGGATGATCTCTCGAATATCAGATGAAAGCACCGGAGTTTCAGTTCGTTCTAAGATTTCCCTTGCTTTCTCCGAAGCACGAACCCGGAGGGATTTTGCCCCCTCTTCCTCCCAATTTTCTCTGTTATTCCTGTCGCTGAGTTGGGGCTGGTACTGCTCGGTTCGCATAAACTTGCGAGTGTGGCGGTTTGAAACAAAATGACCCCCCGGCCCGGCTTTTTTCAGAACATCGAATGCCAGGGTTTCTTCATCAACTGTGATTCCTTCCACAGCACGCATGACCATACCGATAATTTCGTTATCTATGACTATCTTATCATATGAAGCCGTCATACAAAATTCCAGGAACCCGGCAGCATCATGAATAAAGTTGCCGCCGGCCAGAGCCACCATCAAACCGGTCAATGCCGATTCATAACCGGACTGTGAATCGTTGATTTTTGCATCAGACATACCGGCGGTGGAATATAAGGGGAGGTTATAGAAATTTGCCATCTGAGCCGAAGCCGCGTTCATCAGACCCATTTCAATGGCGCCGGACAGGTATTTCATGTCGCGAAGATCAGTAATCGAAGATATGCATCCATATAACACCGGAGTGCCCGGATTAACCAATTGGGTAAGCATAACCCCGATAAGCGTGTCCACGTTTTGCACGACCAGATTGCCGGCCAGTGTAATGGGCGCGGTGGCACCGCAAAGGGGCTCTACCGGTACAACCACGGGTATACCTTGCCTTGCAACTTCTACGGCTAACTCACCATAGCTTTCATCAAGCATAAACGGGCTGATATTGCAGGTTACCATGGAGATGAATGGACGCTGTCTGAGTTTTTCCGGAGAACCTGCGATGATTTCTGCCATCTTAATCACATTTCTAACCCCTTCCAGGGTATAGACACCGCCCATTACATGCTTGCGGGTATTGTTAAGGGCAGCACCGAACCGGTTCACATCCACCCGTTCAACCGGCAGGTCATTAGGATACACATTGAGCATATAAAAATGTACATTGTCCAAAACATCCACCAGCCGTGCCATGTTTCGGATGTCTTCTAATTTGGACCGTCGTGCGGTTCTTTCTCCGGGATCTTGAACATTCAGGGCGGTACCTCCTGTTCCCATATAAACCTTTTTACCGCCGATTTCGCAGTCCAGTTCGCCGCTGTCTTCTCTGCCACAAAGATGAACAACAGAAGGGGCCGGTTTAATCAGTTCCATAACCAGCTTTGGGTTGAATTTGGCTATTTTGGTTGAATCATCGATGCTGGCCCCTGCTTTTTTAAAAAGCGCCAGCGCCTCCGGGAAATTCACCTGAACGCCCACTTCCGAAAAGATCTTAAGGCTGGTTTGATGTATTTTTTCAACTTCCGTGTCGCTCAAGGGCTTATAACGGCCTCCGTTGAGTCCCCTTCGGATTTTCATATTCGTTTCCTTTCTCTCTTCGGAGCCCTTCTTACCGGACAATCCGTCCTGTTGCAGTCCCAGCAGGGATTGTAAGGTGTCTTCCCTTTTTCACAGTCAGACTGTATTCCAAATACACCCGAAATAGACTTTCGGGGAGTCATAAGGCATGAATCGTTCAGGTCAATATCAACATCCTGTGAGTCTAATACTCTAAAAAGTTTTTTCTGTTCCGTAATAGGCCAGTCGCAATACCCCGGACTGAAGCATAGGGTCACCTGTTTGCCCTGGTTTTTATATTCATCCTTCATACACTGATGAAACGTTGCCACCATATTTTCGGCAGCCACAGATGCCATGGCGTCTAAGATGTACGCTTCTGCCATGTGCTTTTTGTCCATGAGCCGCTTGATTTCGCCGTCGACACCATCTCCTAAAGTCGCGATATAACATATAATATTGTCACAGTCTTTTAACATTTTTGAAAGTTTCGGGCTTTTAAATTCCGGTCCTTCTTCAAGATGTATGGTTCCCTTTTCCACCGAGTCGATTCCCGTGTTCTGGTGATACAAAGATGGTTCCACAAATTTTTCAAATACCGGTTCCAGCTTTTCTATTTTCAAACGGGTCGAACGGGAAATGTTGCCGAATTCGTCATTCCCCAGACGCTTGGCCAGTTCATCTTTTTCTATGATCGGTATGATTTCCATCTTAAAATTGCCTCATCATAAAAAAGTTGTTTCTGCAAAGAAATAAGACCTTTAAAAAACATTCCCTTTTGTTTAATTCTTCAGTCAAACTCAGATTGTAATCCTCGAAATACTTAATGTATTCCGTCGGTTAAAATCTTCGGTTTCCTCTTTTCAAAGTCAGGAATCTTCGACTTGAATTTGAACAAATTCGAACATTTTTTAAAGGTCTCAATATCTCACACGGAGATATTTTAGTGTAAATTATTTTAACAGAAGTTATTACAGCAATAAAAATCTTTTGTAAAGTCTTTTTTTTTATAAATTCCAGGCAGGGCTGTTTGCTGAGGTTCTCAGCGACCAAGAAAAAGATAAAATGCACAGTGCTACTTGACTTCCAGATCCTGGACATCAAGCATGCTGGTAAGCATGTTAAGAGAATGTACGATCTGTTCTTTTTTGTCGTTTTCAGTTTCTTTCAAACCATCTATGATCTTTTGCTGGATAGGGGGCGGAGCATTTTTAGCCAACTTCTTTCCGGTTTCGGTGAGTTGGATAGTGATCACGCGGCGATCCGGAGAGTTTCTCATCCGTTCCGCTAGACCTTTCTTTTCCAACCGGTCGACAACTCCGGTGACTGTACTGGATTTAACCATCATATGGTTGGCGATTTTTGACGGCGGTAAAGGACCATACTCATAAAGTGTTAAAATGCAATTAAGCTGCGCCGAACTTACCTGATATTTTTTATTTAATTCTTTGGTATAGAGCTCGCTCGCCTGAATGAGTCTGCGAATCGAAAAGATGATTTGCTTGGTGTGGTCAGATGGAAATTTTTTGTTTGTAGTGTTTAGATTGCCGCTACCTTCAGTTGACATATTATTTTGTTCCTGTTAAAAAGTTTTTAGCTCAAATGATTTATTACTGCAGAAAAATTAATAAATCAATATAATTCTTATTCTCTAACCTATTTTTTTATTCATATCCGAATGGCTTTTCTGACAAACCATCAAAGAAACCATGATCAAACTGACGCGTGTCTTTAAAAGTTTTGACGGTGGCCGTTCCTATGCGGTCAAAGACCTTTCTTTAAGCGTTGACAGGGGTGAAACTCTGGTCCTTTTGGGCTCATCCGGTTGCGGTAAAACCACTACTCTTAAAATGATCAATCGCCTGATCGAACCTACCCAAGGAATCATTGAAGTCGGTGGGAAGAATGTCATGGATTACAACCCCGTCGATTTGCGTCGTCAAATCGGTTATGTTTTTCAGGGAATCGGTCTGTTCCCCCATATGACCATTGAACAGAATGTTGAACTTGTTCCGCGGCTTCTCGGATGGTCAATCCGTTCCAGGCAAGAACGCATGCGGGAGTTATTAGACCTTGTCGGACTCCCGGCCGAGAGTTTTGCCGAAAGATTTCCCGATGAACTCTCCGGTGGTCAGCAGCAAAGAGTCGGTGTTGCCCGCGCCCTTGCTGCAAACCCTGCTTATTTGCTCATGGATGAGCCGTTCGGTGCACTTGATGCCCTCACCCGTGAAGCACTCCAGCAAGAACTATTGAATTTGAAAAAACAACTTAAAAAGACGATCGTATTTGTCACCCATGACCTTCATGAAGCGCTCCTTATTGGTGACCGCATTGCCATTCTGCATGAGGGTAATCTGGAACAGATCGGAAGGAAAAAGGATATATTGGAGACGCCGGCAACCCAATTTGTACAAGATTTATTTACGATAAAACGGTCGGTTAAACGCATTTGAGTAAAGAATTCTGGCCAAAGGACCAGGTTTTTAAGGACAAAATCAAGATACAGGGAGAACGCTTCATGACGGCGTGCATCTCTTTCCAACCGCCGGGCACTTTTACGTAAAGGGTCACTTCATATGAGCTTACATGCTGTGGTTACGTATGTCATCGAACGATTGCCGGAAATTTGGCTTCGAACCGGGGAACACCTCATGCTGACAGGATGCTCTACTCTGGCAGCCATGTTTATTGGGATCCCTCTGGGTATTCTCCTTTTTCGGACGACTTGGCTGCGCAGTCCACTGATGGGTGTCATTGGCATTCTTCAGACCATACCCAGCCTGGCCATGCTTGTCTTTTTATTGGCGCTGCTCAAAAAAATCGGAGCAATACCTGCCCTCATTGCCCTTACCCTCTATGCCCTGCTCCCCATTGTCAGGAATACCCTTACAGGACTGGAAGAAGTCTCCTCTGAGGTGATGGAAGCTGCCCAAGGAATCGGTATGAAAGAATACCAGCAGCTTATGATGGTGAGAATACCTCTGGCCGCACCGGTAATCGTAGCCGGCATTCGAACTGCAGCAGTAGTGGGGGTAGGTATTGCCACCCTTTCGGCATTCATCGGAGCCGGCGGACTGGGCCAGTTCATTAATCGTGGCCTGGCGTTGGCCAATACAAAGCTCATTCTTCTCGGTGCAATTCCTTCGGCACTGCTTGCCCTGGTGGTTGATTTTTCCATCGGTGCTTTTGAGTGGGGACTTCGACCGGAAAGAAAAAAGGATAAAAAAGGATCGGTTCAGTCGTTGATGAGATGGCTGGCCTTTATGTTGCCTGTTGGTTTAGTCCTGATCAGCATGCTTACATACTTCACAAAACCCACATGGATTTCCAAATCAGCAACACAATTGGAAACTGGTCACAGAATTATCAGGATTGGAACCAAAAACTTTACCGAACAGCTCATCCTCGGGGAAATGATGGCTCAGTTGATTGAGACAAAGACCGATTTTATTGTGGAACGTCGTTTTAATCTTGGCGGTACGATGATCTGTCATGCCGCCCTTGTCAATGGAGAAATCGACCTTTATGCCGAGTACACAGGGACCGGATTGACTGCGATATTAAAACATCCGGTGATTTCCGACCCCGAGGAGGCGTTGAACCATGTAACCCGGGCCTATCATGAACGTTTTGATGCTCAATGGCTTAAGCCTTTCGGATTTAACAATACATACGCGATTACGGTCCGTGAAGCGGATGCAAAAAAGAATCAATGGAACCGGATCTCTGATCTTGGAAATACTGCTATAAAGCTACGGGCGGGCTTCACGGCAGAATTTGCGGAGAGGCCCGATGGCTATCCGGGACTCCGCCGGATTTATGGTCTGCGATTCGGTGAGGTCCGGGATTTTGATCCTGCACTCATGTATGAGGCCGTAGTGAAAGGGGAAGTGGATGTGATATGCGCCTTTGCCACAGACGGTCGTATTGCGACATATAACTTAATGCCCCTCAAAGATGACCGGAATTTTTTCCCTCCATACCATGCTGCCCCTGTTATCAGAGAAGAAATCCTGAAAACCTATCCGAAACTGGGGGATGTGCTATCACTTTCTGGAGGACTCATTGACAATGCTACGATGCAATGTTTGAACTTTGAGGTGGATGGGAAAAAAAGAAAAACAGCCGAAGTGGTAGAAGAATTTTTAAAAGCAAAGGAAATTCTTTAAATAGATGAATACGGTCATCTGATGCAATCCGGCCATGAAATACCCTCAATTGAAATATAATCTGATAATCATTCATTACTTTGGGCACACCTCATAATTATCTCTCAAGTATTCCAATCCTTTACATTATCAACGCTATCGGTTGGGGAATTTGAACCTATTTAGTGTCCATCCAGATATGGTAGATTCTGGTTTCCGTCAAGGCCCGAGCGAGTTTTTAGCCGCAGGCATAGCGCACTATTTCTAAGATTGAAAACGAGCGAGAATGCCGCCGGGGGCCGAAAGATGCCGTTTATGGATGGACACTATTTAATTTCTTGACACATACAAATGACAAAAGTAAGTTCCCCGGGATGTTACATTTAACTCCCTATAATATTGGGTGCCATTAAGGAGATTACCGGCAGGATGGATTGGGTACCTGGAGCGAAACGACAGTTTTCGTTCAGGCAATAGTTTCATCTTGCCCGGACCAGGAAGAAGAAAATGCTAGAAAATGAGAAAAACATGCCCGGCCAGACAAAGCTTCTCCTAGTGGATGATGATAAAGGTTTTGCCGACATAATTGTTAAGCGGATGTCCAAACAAATGGATTCAGCATTATTATTGGTTTTTTTAAAGATTTGTGTGATGCAGGATATAAGTCAATTTTGTCAGGGTTTTGTCAAGTCCTTGTAAATCCTTGATATTCGTGGAGGCTCTTCCGTTCGACTCCCCCCACCTCCACCATAATTGCAATAGATTATGTACGATTTAGAGGTCACTAAATGGGGTGTGTTTGGTAACCAATCTATCTTCAATCTCCGGTAGTCTGTTTTTATTAACCATTTCGTCGTTCTTTGCCGGATCGATGCTCAGGGATATAATCGTCATATGAGAATATACGCCGATCAACACCTGAACGCCTATCTTTCTTATCTTTGATAGATAATTCCACATCTTCACCAAATCACTTGTTCTTATCTGAAATTTTTGACCCCAAAGCCAAAATAATCTTTCGTTTTGTTTCCAATCTGTAAGGCATTCCATTTTCAATTCGTGCAATAGCTTTATCTTATATGTTGGCTCTTCTGGCAAGCTCGGCTTTGCTCATCAAAAGAGATTCTCTAATTTTCTTTAAAGTATTTTTGTCCATTTTCTGAACCCTGGGACCGGTTTGGCTTTAGATTAGATGACGGGTATGCGCTCCGGCGGCCGTTACAGTTTCTTTCGCAAACTTTTTCATGGTGTTCGGTAATATAAATAATATTTGTTTTTCTCCCACATCTGTCACAAGTCATAAGAATCAGCTCCGCAATAAAAACTTGCTATGCTAATTGTCGATGATGGAAAGCTCGACGAGAGAATGCCCTTTAAAGCGATCATAGCAATTTTTGGAGGTAA
>JASFHC010000109.1:0-7331 GCA_050123435.1 Desulfobacterales bacterium | reverse complement strand
ATTATGTTGGTGATCTTTCTCAACCTCTTCACAATACTTTATACAACTCATACAATCGTAAATACCATAAAACTACAGATGCCATAATCAATGATGAGGTTCTTGAAAATATCGATAGGATCAAAATCTATCCAATACAAATAAGTTCTGAAGAGAATATGGCAAATGAGATAGCAAGAATTGCTAATCTTTCAATCAAAAAAGGATATCAGATTGAAGATGAGAAGAGGTTGTTAACCAAAGATGAAGCATATGAGCAAATCAGTCACAGCGCTTCATTGTTCAAGGCTATTTTGGAATATGTTGGTAAGGTTGATTGATAAATAAATGCGTTTGATAGCAGTAATTATTATTTCACTAATTTTTGGAGTGCTGTGTTATAATATGGCCAGCCGGAAAGGTTATATTAAGCAATTTTGGTTAATAATGGGAATTTTGTTCGGCCCATTTGCCCTGCCTTTTATCATTTTAGGCAAAAGAAAGGATTGCCATGGAAAAGAAAACCGCAGAGACAACCAAAACCAAGCCGATAAACGTCATGCTTCAGGAAGACTTGATTAAAAGAATAAATGCTTATTGTGCTAAACAAGAAATAACTATCCATGAGTTTGTGACTGACGCCATAATAGAAAAATTAAACCTTGTTTACAAATAGAGGCGAAAAAGACCCAGACTGTAAAGGGCTACACTGAAATTCCTGGATATATGGCTATGATAGTAAAGACAGTTGTAAATGATGCAGTAATGACTCATACAGTTTCTGGTGAAATGACATTTGAAGAAATCAAGTCTTCATATGAAGCAGTACTATCACACCCGGATTTTCAAGCTGATATGAATTCAATTTGGGATATAAGAGATGCTGATGCATCTAAATTTGACAGTCAAGATATCATAAGAATAGCCAGATATTTTGAAACTAAAACAAAAGATCGTGCTAAATACAAAGTAGCTGTGATTGTATCACGTGATTTGGAATATGCTATATCAAGAAAGTATCAGGTAGCTGCAGCTGATCTGCCAGCCAAGATTGGAATTTTTATTGATCTTGAAGCTGCAAAAAGATGGGTAACAGGATAGATTAGTTGTCCTGAACGTTAGATACTGAAAGCTGGATATAAAACACCCGAATAAAATGAAGCAGGTGGAAAAGGAATATAAAACCTTTTCATGAGCGTAAAATTGTTATCATTGTGGCAGAATCAATGTTGCCGCCACTTATAATGATTCCAACCCGGCCTTCCGGCATTACGGCCCGACTCAGCAATGCAGCCAGCCCAAGAGCGCCGGACGGCTCAACTACAAGTTTCATTCGGTAAAACAGAAATTTGACAGCTTCTATAATGGCTTCTTCTGAAACCGTTTTCATATCGTCCACATACTCCAGAACCAACGGAAATGTTATTTTACCTAACGACGGTGTGCGGGTTCCGTCTGCAATAGTAAGCGGATTTTTTACACTGTGAAGCTTTTTTGTTTGAAATGACTGGGTCGCATCGTCAGCGAGTTCTGGTTCGATGCCGATTATCCGGCAATTCGGTGAAATTCCTTTGGTAGAAATAGCCGAACCGCTCAACAGCCCACCTCCGCCGCAAGGAACCAGCAGCATATCGAGATTACCGATCTCCTCAAACATTTCCAAAGCGGCAGTACCTTGACCTACTATTACGTCCGTGTGGTCAAACGGCGGAATCATCGTATAGCCTTTCATGGCTTCAAGCTCCTTCGCGATATCCTCACGGGTCGCTTTGTCAGGATCGTATTCAACAATAGTTCCCCCGTACTCTTCAGTAGCAGCCCGCTTGGTTGTAGGGGCATTGTTCGGCATTACGATTGTTGTTTGAATATTCAGCATTTGGCCGACCAAAGCTACTGCTTGCGCATGATTCCCTGAAGAATAAGTAATGACACCACGCGCTTTCTCTGCTTTCGAAAGTTGAGAGATACTATTGAATGCTCCGCGAAACTTGAATGCCCCAATCCTCTGGAAATTCTCACATTTAAAATATACTTCCGCTCCAACCAACCGGTTGATAGTTCGTGAAGTCATTACCGGCGTAATATTGACATAACCTCGTAGTCTTTCTTTAGCAGCCAAGACTTGTTCAAACATACGTTCTCCGATTCAATTCAATGTCATCTATTAGGCTTTTAATCGTATAACAAGTGATTACAGAGACCTGTATATCATCACGATTGTAAGGTTATCCTATTTTCATCCAGAATCTGTTACCCTGCCAGCAAAGCAACTATTTCTATTAACAAACATTTAGACGATATTTTTTGAATATCACATGCCTTTCATTTTAAAAGCATAAAGGATATTGAAAATCTTTACCGCTATTAAACTCTATCGAAAAGTCATCCTGCTCAGTTATTCCAGCATCTCCTGAATCGTCTTTTCATATTCCAGGAAATACTGGCCGATTACTGAAAGTTCGAAGCTGCAAAAAATGCTTGCATTACTTTCTCGTTCGAGAACAAATCTAAAAGACCGCTCCACCAGTACCTCCGGTGTTACGAGTTTATTTGTCAGCTTCTCAAAATATGATGATGTAACAGTGAGCTACTATTGCAGGGTTGCCATTGAAACACATAGATTAAATTTTAATAACAAAAAATAACAATAATCGCAATTTTTTCTGGGAAAAGGACAGGTTCTAAGTTTAATTAAGAAATAGATTGCTCTTTCGAAGAAAATATTGAGGTAACATTAAATGTTAAATTCCTGCCATACATATCAATGGTCAAACGTGTGGATAACGCTGGAATTAAGTCGCATTTCTGGTCCCTGCCCGTGGTTTTATCCAGGGGAAGGATTTTTCTAGTGAGCCTGATAAAATTTACTGACCTGGGTTTTCAGGAGGATCTTTTTTACCTCAGCGCCGCCTGTTATAATTATTCATCTTGATTTTATCGCGCTGGTCTTTTACATAACCAAATAAAAATATTAAAAGAAGGGTTGCGACTTAAGTAAGAGCAAGGGTATGAATCGAAATCTTGTTGCCAGTGAAAATTATTTGTTACGCTCATGTTTTGATTTTTCCGCTACTTATATGGCGGTTTCCACGCTTGAATATGAGCTGAAAAAGAGTTCCTCTTTGGCATCATCACAGACGGTTCATGCATTGCATCGTGTTATTCTAAAAAAAGTTCACTCTCACCAGAGGCAGTCCTATTTTCTATACAGAAAAGCGGCAAAAACCCTCCGGTTTCTTGCATCTGCCGGAAAAAACCCGAACCTGGCCTCGGAATCTTTAGAGAGTCTCAAGTATATTGTTGCGCATTCCCACGGGCCGTCACATCGGGCAGCTGCAGAGGCATTGGGCTCGCTTCCTCTGAAAATAAACGGGCCGTCTTTACATCAAGACCACACGACACAAATTTCCTCGATCACATGGCATGAGTTGTGCGGTAAAACCGGTTTGAATGAGGCCTGCCCTATGAAATGTATGGGACGGAGTCTTGTGTTCTCCCTATCCGACGATCTTGTGTTTGTACTCAAACTATCCAGATCAAATTCCGATAACACAGCCTTGAACCGTGAGGCATTATGGATGAGTTATTTGCAAACGGTCAAGCACGAATTTCCCATAAGATTTGATATTCCCACACCATTCAGGTTTGGAGAATCTTATGTCTTCCACCTGACAGATTTCCCGGATAAAGTGAAAAACAAGGTTAACATACCCATGAGTTCGGCCATTGGTTTTACGGTCCATCCCGACTATTTTGTTTATCCCAATCCTCTGCCTGATGAAGGAAATATTGATCGGAACAATTTTATGGAGGTTATGAAACGGAATGCCTACCTTCTGGGCAAGCTGGCGTCCATGGGCATGGTTCACACCGCTCCGGTGCCTCTTTTTCACAATCGGTTACAACGGCACCGGCGATGTGACGGAGGATATTATGAATGGCCCAGAGGAGGAAGGCTGGATAGATGGATAATGTCATGCCGCTATCCGAATTTGGGTAAATCAGGGATCAGAGATTTTGAGCACCTTGAGGCGATCTCAGGCGCTTCATCCAAATTTTACAGGTTTGTCGGAGATCATCTGATAAGTATTATTTTGGTAGGTGCCAGTTATTTTCGCAATCATGACCCTGAACGGACGGGTTTTAATAAAAAAGGATTTCCCGTAGATGCGCGACATCTTTTTTGCCCTGATTTAATGCAGCAGCTCATAGAAGATTCATTTAACTCATATTATGAAGGATTCACTGGAAGAAAAAACGGGGATCGGTTGCCGGTTGATTTTGATAATTTTGTGTTGCGTTTGATTGACGAATTCGGAGTTGATCGATACATGGAGGAAATTTTCAGAGTTGCGGATCAACAGGAGATGAGCGATGTTGAATTCAATGAATTTTTACTGGAGAAGGGACTCAACCGGAACACCATAGAGGGGTTGCAAAGAGGTCTTGAAGATATAACCATTCTTACAGGCCCGCACCTGGGAGGGTTTAATCAAAGGATTTCCCTGCCCGAGCTGATTCACTTCACTGAAACCGCCGCCGCCTATTGCATATGTGATCGTTATATTTTAGACGGTTTCGTAAAAAGTCCAACTTCTGAGTTGTGCTGCATTTCGCAATCATTCAACGTACGATAAGTACGCCTCATGATTACAAAATTTGCACGCCTTGAATTTGAACTTTTTACGAAACCGTCTAAATCGGACTTTTTGCGAGTTCATCAATATTGCCTGTCGATCTGTCAAAACTATTCACTGACAACCAATAACTGATAACGCCGAATCGATTGTAACCCAATAAAATATCAAAAAAATTTTGCTGTAAAACCGTAATGATGGTAACGCCTCACCCCTTATCCCGCCGAATCTTTTGGGCCTTTTTGGTTTTAGGAACCGTATTAAGTGTTGCATGCAGTCCGCGCCATCCCGTATCTTTACCTGCCCGGACAGACACACCCATGCGAATAGACGGCACGCTTGAATTTGTGCGATTTGATGATTCAGTTGTTTCGTCAATTACCATCGAAATCGCAGATACGCCTGAAACTCAGAGGAAAGGACTCATGGGGCGAAGGTCACTAGACCCTACCCATGGGATGCTGTTTGTTTTTGAGAGTATAAAACCGCAAAAATTTCTAATGAAAAATACGCCGATTTCTCTTGATATCATTTTCGTGGGAGAAAACGGATGTGTGGTCAATATCTCGGAATGCACCACACCCCTGTCGGACAAAATCTACCGTTCCCAAGGGCCAATCAAATACGTGGTTGAAGTGAAAGCCGGTTTTGCAAAATATTTTAAGATCGAACAAGGGATATGTATCAGGTGGCGGCGCCAGCGGCGCCAATAGTCAAGCCGAATTCCCCTATGCCATTTAAAGAACGTCTCTGATTCGCGCCATTGCCTTGTCAACGTTTTCGTAGCTATTAAAGGCACTGATACGGATAAAGCCATTACCGCATTTGCCGAATCCGGGTCCCGGCGTTGTAACTACACCGGCTTTTTTAAGCAAAAAATCAAAAAATTCCCAGGCATCGCTGTTACAGTTCACCCAGATGTAAGGTGAATTTTCGCCACCTACGATTTCAAAACCAAGTCCCGTCATCTCTTTTCGAATCAGGGCGGCATTTCTCAAATAATAGTCTGTCAGCCCAATGATCTGGGCTTTACCTTCTTCTGTGTAAGCCGCTTCGGCGGCTTTCTGGACCGGATAAGATACACCATTAAATTTGGTAGACTGTCGCCGGTTCCACAGCGTATGCAAAGAATGCTTTTGACCGCTACCGTCATAAGCCATGCAGGTTTTGGGAACAACCGTGCAGGCGCATCGGGTACCGGTAAAACCGGCGGTTTTGGAAAAGCTCCTGAACTCGATGGCCACTTCGAGGGCGCCTTGAATCTCAAAAATCGAACGGGGAAGGGTTTGATCCCGGATATAGGATTCATAGGCTGCATCAAAAAGAATCAGCGCTTTATTTTCCCGGGCAAAATCTACCCAGGTCTTCAGTGCCTCCCGGGAAATGGTCGCACCGGTGGGATTATTGGGAAAACACAGATAAATCAAATCCACGGGTTTGTCAGGAAGGAGTGGAACAAACCCGTTTTCGGGCAGACTCTCCAAATAGAGGATTTTATCATATCTTCCGTCATTAAAATCCCCGGTTCGGCCGGCCATCACATTGGTGTCAAGATAAACCGGATAAACCGGATCCGGAATGGCCAGGCGAATATCCTTGGCAAACAGCTCCTGAATATTTGCCGTATCGCATTTTGAGCCGTCGCTTATAAATATTTCATCCGGACTGATATCCGCTCCCCGGGACTGGTAATCGTTGAAAGCGATCTTCTCCCTCAAAAAGTCATACCCTTGCTCTGGCCCGTAGCCGCGGAACGTGGCCTCCGAAGCCATCTCTTTCACACCTTCTTGAAACGCTTGAACACATGCCGGCGGAAGCGGCAGGGTTACATCACCGATCCCAAGACGTATGATCCCGGCATCCGGGTTCTCTTTCTGATATTTGGATACACGGTCGGCAATTTCAACGAACAGATAAGAAGACCGGAGTTTCAGATAATTTTCATTGATTCGGATCATGATTCATTCTTTCATCTGGATGGACAATAAGTAGATTATTTCCTCATACGATCTTTAACGAAAAAATAAATAAGATATGCCACACCTGCTAAACACGCAAGTTTGAACATCCAAAATTCACCCAATAGGTTTTCCATAACAGTATTACCCCTCAGTTTTTCCGATTTACATCACTTTTCAGCACCATAATCGCTATGCATATCATACAAGTTCAGCATTTGCAATTTATCCAGAGCTTAGCCGCTATTAATTTCAAGGCTACTGACCTATCGTAAAATTATGACGAATAGTAAAAAACAAAAAGGCTTACAAGTTTTTTACCTACTTGAAAGCCTTTGACGGTATCTGGAGGCGGCAACCAGATTCGAACTGGTGAATAGCGGTTTTGCAGTGTGCCCAGAACTATTTGAAATCATTAATAATATAAACTATTGTGTAATAACATACAGGAATATAAAATAAAAATACAGATCACATTTTATGATGTTTTAGGACTTTTTACCATGTTTTTTTATAAAGTGGGCACAATTTGGGCACAATTTTTTAACTGATTTCCAGCTTCCGGGGATAGGGATGACGTCCCCGAAAAGGCAGTTTTCCTGGCTGCCCTTCCCCGGATCAACTTCCAGGCCGTGACAGGAGGCGGAAAAATGCCAAAAATAATAAAATGGATCAGAATCGATCGATTAATGAAAAGATGGAATTTATATGATTATGAACTTAGACAAGTTATTGACTCTGGCGTTTTATCTGTTTA
>JASFHC010000108.1:0-7333 GCA_050123435.1 Desulfobacterales bacterium | reverse complement strand
ATCCAGGTATTATTTTAAACATCAGCTTAACTGTGAATGTGATGAACAAGGAGCCTGTGATACTCAGCTTTGATACGCTTGAAGCCTACAAAAGACGTCTTGATCTTCGCATATGGGGCTATGGCGAAGATGAGACTTCTACCACTTACGATTGGGTGGTGCCGTATCTCGGCCCTATTAAATATTATAGTCCTGAGGATGAGACAAATGAATTGCTCACCTCTTTTTCCATAGGTGGTGGCACCATCACCGAGGCGACGGACACTGATGTTGACGGCCTCAAGGATCATCAGGAACTTATTGTCTATAATACGAACCGAGAGAGTTTTGATACTGATGATGACAAAATGCCTGACGGATGGGAGGTTCAGTATGGTCTTAATCCATTAGCAAATGATGCTTCACTGGATAAAGACTCTGATGGTTACTCAAATCTCCAAGAATACCTGGCGGGGAGTGATCCAAATGATCCAAATTCACATCCATCAAAAGCCATGCCCTGGATACCGTTGCTTTTGCTTGATGATTAATTTGGGAACTTTATGAAAAGGGCGTGATCAAATGATTTTGTCTCTTTATTTTAATGAGTTGTGCTAACTGCTATATAGCAAATCATAAAAGTTGTCTAAATAACTGAGATATTCGTTTGATATTTGAATGATTGGGGGGGATCTTAAAATTACGATTCCCCCCTTAATTTTTAAGCATACAAATTCTCAATCCATCTCATAGCTTCATTGTCACTAACCTTACCCAAATACATCTGAGTTGTCGAAAGGTTGGCATGCCGGAGAATTATTTTGCTGACAATTTCAATGGGAACGCCGGAACGAGATGCATATGTAGCCGCATGACGCCTTAAATCATGTGGTCGTAGCCGGACACCGACCATTTCACCGGCCTTTTTTACCATAGATCTGGCAGCCTCATAGGATATGGGAAATATCCTTTGATTGAATCCAATCTGCTTTAAATTAATATAGTCCCTTAGCCGGTCGGCAATTTTTTGAGTGATAAATATAATTTCTTGTTCGCGACCACTTTTTGGGTCTCTGATAACTAATTTTTTCCCCGCTATATCATCCGGTGTCAGTTTCAATACTTCACCGATCCTCATACCACCCCTCGCCATTAACTCCAAAATCAGTCGGTTTCGGGGTTTGGTGGTTCGAAAAATTATTTCATCAATTGTTTCTTTTTCGAAACTGTCCCATTGAACTGGCGTACTGGCTTTGTAAAGTTTTTTCATTAGTTGATTTGCACAGGGATTTTGTATTTGTTCGTCGATATTGTTAATAATGAAATTGAAAAATGCCGCCAGATGTGAATATCGAGTTCGTCTGGTTTGTTGTTTTGTACCGTCTGTAATTTTATCAAGAAAGGTGAGAATATCCTCCGAGGAAATTTTTTCCAGATCTTTGTCTCCAAAAATCAAACCAAATTTTGTGAGAATCGCTTCATATGATCTTACGGTGTTAGATTTAGAGTGGTTTCGGTGATAGTCTAAACAGATTTTTATGGCTTTTGATACTTTCATAACCTACCTCCTTTGTTGAAATGTTTCTTAAAAAATACCCCAGAGGTAAGGCTATGATATCTTTTAGATATATTCTATGTTTTACGGAAATTATTCTGTTGAGATATCGGTTGGTGAAAGGAAAATATTCTTAGAGACCAAACCATGCGCTCCATAGCAGTTAGATGAAATCAGGGGTATGTGCATAGACGTTGGAGGTATTGCAAGTTTAACGATAAGTTCCGCCTACCCAATATCTTGTGCCTAACGTTGAATTAAGCGGCGCGCTTCAGTGCGTCCGGCCCCGAAGGGGCGTAATTGAATGATTTGTTATGTGCCTTATGACTCCTTTGGATTAAGTAAGGGCTTTATCTGATTTTTTAATTAATAGTATGCCTAAAACAGCGAAGACTAGTTCGAGCACTAAATATACGGCCAGCAACCAATGAGGCATACCATCTATAATAAGGCTCAAGATCCTGCCTGCGGCCAAGCCAAACATAAATACGATAAGACTATAGAGCGCAGCTTGCCTTACTTGAACTCTAAACGCCCCAATCAACCAGAATATGATAAGCGCTAAATATAAACCCATTACAGCTCGAAATATATGGATACTGTTTGGGTCAGAGACGGTAATATCGAAGAGATATCTTAGGCTTTTCTGTGGTATTAACCCATAAGACAAAGCTATAGGTAATAAGCCTATTGCCGCAACTAAAAGAAACATCTGACGAATGTTCATTTATACCTCCGGTATCGAATTAATATGCACATAACGTTGGGCATAAGGCGCGGCGGCTTTTTGCCGTCGCCCTTAATGCCATGGTTAGCCAATTGTACGTTATTGTTATTTTGGAGTCACATCTTCAATCTCCTGCTCTTTTCTATTATCCAGAGGAAAACGAACGATTCTTTCTGTGGAAAAATTAATTTTGTTCAGATCAACCATTCTGAGCTTACGATTATGTTGTGTATGATAATAGAATTTGAGATTCCTTGTATCGGCAGCACTCGTCCAGATCGTAGAGCTTCTCATACCCTCCAGAAGTTTAGGATCAGCTTCATGATCTGAACCTTCAGCAGCGCCGAGAGGCAGATTAAAATTATCCATAATACGCAAAACTTCGTAAGTTGCCTCATCTCCATCAGCTAATTTTCTGGCAGTCTGGGTAAACGCCACAGCTCGAATAAAGCGCGAAGGCGGCGTGAAATCGCCTGGAAGACCGAGAAAACCTGTCCCAGCCCCAATAGGTGTAAAATCGATGTTTTCTAGTTTCTTTGCAGGCCATGCAACAGCAGACAGATTGATGTAATTTCGAACGTTTGTCATGTGCCAGTCAAAAGGAGGCGAATTGGTCAGCACGCGAAGAGGATTGTCAAAAATATTTAATTCACTTTTGATGTACTGAATAACAATTGCTTTTCCACTGGGCTCTATTACTGTGAAATGTATCGGAACAGCACCGCCTAAAGCAGCTTCATCAACCGACACGACTTTTACTTTTTTCAGACCCTCACCACTTCATCAACTGTTGCAAATTTAGAGAGGATAAAATTACCAAGCTCAAGATTGCTCACTGACATATCTGCCTGAGCAGGATCATAAGGTTGGAATTCAGCAAACCCCGGAAAGAAAAGTACTCCCACAACCAAGCCTTTTTCATTCATACCATCTGTAAGAATGTCCTTTTCAAGGGCATCAAGACCAACAACACCATATTTGGTTTTCCATTTATGCCCTGGCTTTCCATCCGGTGTGTGGCTTGTAAAGCTATATCCACGGGGCATTATTGACACTCTGGAATTAAGATCAAATGCACCCCACTCCATTGTTCGGCCGTAAACGATTGCTCCATTATCAGCCTGAAGGGCAAGGCTCGTGCATGCCGATGCAGTTTCATAAAAAAGTATGGGAATAGCCATTGCCAGCATCAAACAACCTGTTAGTGCTCGTTTTACTAAGTTCATAAAATCCTCCTTTCAATTAAATTCAATTCATTATGAATATTGTTTGGCTAACATTGTCGTTAGATGGAAAATTTTTCCATGATATCGATTACAATAGATGCCACTGCTTTCGACTTACCCGCATATTATAATGTAAAAATGGACTATTTTAAGTTTTTTGAAAATGGGGAATGTCCCTATATATTGTGGTATGCAAACGACCACGAAATTCCAGATAAATTGAGATTATCTTTATCACAATAAACTTGTGATATGCAATGTGGCGACCTCAAATTTAACAAAAATTTAACGGATCAAAAACGTGGGGTTTCTTGCCAAGACCTCAGGTTTAAGCACTTCAATTTAAAGTGCATATATCTTATTTTTACAAAAATGCAAAAAAGGCAAACTCCTGTAAAAAATGATTTACCCTATTGAAAATGGCATATATGCAATCAAGGCCAGATGTCAGACATATCAAAGGTTTTTCAAGTGGATGATATTGTCACCTTTTGGTTTGCTATCTCAAGAATCCAAAGCCTCCAGTATTCGTGTGATCACCATTAGATCTGAAGTTTACATCTTTTACAGATATCATCATACGACACAGAATATCTTTGATGGTACAATCCTGAGATCTATTCCATATCAGAAGTCTTTTTCGATTCTGAGTTAGCCCCCCAGTACGGATAATGATAGTAACTGTGAGGAAAGATTTGTTATTGAATTACAAAAAACTATCCGGCCATGACCTGTTCCACCTGTTGAAGCAGCATTCGAGCTTGCCTGGAAGCTCGGTGACGAGCGTATAAGATCGTCCCCGCAAACTTTTGCCCATGTCCTCGGCAGCCGATACGCATTATTTGAGAAACACGATCATGTTTCATCTCATTCAATTCGGCTGTATATTGCAGCGCCATGTACTGAAGTTGTATCGAATTGAAACTGCTATGCTTGAAATGCATGCTGAGGCAGCTGGGAAGCAAATGGTTGCAAGTCGAATCGGATTCCTTTTCCAGCCACCAGTCCTCAGTTACATCGCCCGAGGAAAGCATCTGCTTGTAAAGGGACGTGCTCGGATAGATTCGTAGTATACGTATGTCGTATATGGAACACGGTATTTGTTTCAGATATTGCAGAGTGCGCAAGAGCCTCTCCGGAGTGTCATTAGGAAGACCAACCATAATGAGCGCGGCTACCTGTATTCCGTATTTATTTGCATGATGGACAGCCTCCGTAAACGGCTGTTGCAGATTTTGGTATTTGCCTACGGAGGCGCAATTGTCATCATCGAGGGATTCGACCCCAACCGCGACGCCCAGGCAACCGGAGGACGCCATCTCCTCCATAAGAGCGCTGTTGCAGAACTGATCGACTGTCACCATAGTAACGAACCGTCGCTTTTTCCGGCGGATCAATGCGAGCAACTTGGCGCTGTAATTTCGATTCGCAAGAAGATTGTCGTCGGTAAACTGCAAAAACGCCCTGGGGTAAAGCTCAGTAAGCTGGTCGATTTCCTGTTCGAGAACGTCCAACGGCTTCGTACGATAGGGTCCCATATATCGTGAACTCACGCAGAAAGAGCATCGGCGATTGCATCCCCTTGTAGCGAATAGAGAAGCAGGTGTAAGATAGCGCCGATTACCGAAGAATCGATAATCGACCGGCGACATTCGCGACGGTGCTGTCGGCGAGCCGATATATCGCTCTTTGAGTTTTCCGGCCAAAAGATCTTCGCAAACTTCCGGCCAGATGGTTTCAGCTTCTCCGGTCACGATCGCGTCCGCATGACGTGTCGCTTCATCCGGGCAAACGGTGACATGAATGCCGCCCAAAACAACCTCTTTACCGGCAGTGCGTAAAGCCTCGGCGTGATCATAAACCGCTCTGGCGTTTTGAGTCGATAGGGAAAAAGCAAACACATCACCTTCAAACCGGACGCGCTCCGCCTGCTCGTCTATCAACGCCGTCTCAATGGTCCTTGGCGTGACGATGTTTAAGATACCCAGCGGGACCGGAGGCTGTGTGATATAAGCGGTTGAATCGAATTTTTGTAGTTCTTGCATGATATTAACGAATACGAGTTTCATATGCTTTCACGCTCCATTTTTATAATGGAAATAGACTCAACCCTGAATGAAAAATCCACTCTGCTCAACTGGTTGAAAAAGTTCTGTAATCAATTTTTTAAAATATTCTCTATTTTTTTCAAACATCGTCGTTGTTTTGCCGTCAACCTCCATGCGGTTGTTCTTGCTGAAATCCCCTATAACATTATCAGGAGAGACACGCTGAAACTTCTAAGGATGCAAAGTGGATTTCCATCCTTGATAAATGTCTTCGTGACACTGCTTACATTGGTTGGCTCCTACATACGTGGCATCTTCATTGAGAGGTTGCGCCAAGCTAACGTTAACGGTTGGCAAGAATAGAAAGCCGATAAGCAGCGCTATCAGCATGATGTTCTTGGTCATGCTCCAGAATCTCCTTTGGTTTATGTTGTTTAAAGTGCCTGCATCCGATCACATTATTGATGCTCACAAGCATCTTTGCGTTTTTTCGAACGTAAAGTTCAACGGCGCGTTTTACCGCGTCCACTGCAGCGTAGGTTAGGTCGAGTCGTTTGAAGTAATGATACTAGATTGAGCTTTAGTCAATTGTGCTATAGATCGATCGTGCAGCCGAGATAAGATGGGTAAAGCAACCATGGCCCCGATGAGTGCCAGGAACATATCCCACTGTGCATCCCAAATGTCGCCCTGCGAACCGAGAAAGGCACTCCCAACATCGGATGCGACAAATAGGGTAACCCACCACTCAAGAAGTTCCCAAAAGGCGGCAACAAAAAGAACAACGCTGATGACAATGAAGTAAAGCCATCCTCCCCTTCGCAAGGGTGTGTTTCGCAATAGCACTTCCCTGATGATGAATGCCGGGAATACTCCCAAAGCGACGTGTCCGACTCGGTCGTAGTGGTTTCGGCTAAACCCGAATACTTCCTTCGCCCAGTTGCCCAATGGCGTTTCGGCGTAAGTATGATACCCACCGTAGATCAATATGAACATATGAAGAAATACGAAGAAATACACCATATGCGACATGGGAAATCGTCGGTAGAGCCCAATGAGAACTATGATACCGGCAAGTCCCGGCCCAACTTCCAATAGCCAATTTATTCTTCCAGCAGGAGGGTCGACCACAGTAGCAATACACACCACTGCTACCACAGATAAAAGCACTAAGGGGATGCGGAAGTATGACAAAGAAACAGATGTCGTGGTCCTTTTCGGGTAAACAATTTCCGATTCTGAGTTCATTCTAAACACCCTACAGCAAAGGTTATCCCAACGACCTAACATATTTATTGGATAGTTTTCTTGAGAAGTCATGAAAATTGAACTTATCGAGAAAACGCAATATCCGTGCACAATAAAAAATTTATTTCTTTCAAGTAGTATTAATCTTATCATATATACCAAAATTATCAATAATATTATTGTGTTCTACATTTTGGCGAAATATTACAAAAAATAGCCAAGCGGCTTTTGACGCCCATATGGCATGTTATATCGCTGCGGCATAACGATTGAGTTCACCCGCCGGAATTGGCCGCACGGGACATTAATCTCAAAAAAAAGCCTCGCCAGCCAATTCCGGTCGTGTGCAACGACTTGATAGGCCGCTATTTGATACCGTTTGAATTGTCTCTTCAAGTAATTGGCACACAACTTTTTCCCTTGATTTAAATTCGTCGGACAGTACTGGATATTTATTATTCTTTCCTTTACATTCACGATCGCAGACTTTTTCATGATCTGGTCGTACAATATAGATAACGAAGGTTTTCTGCTTGCACCTATCACAAAT
>JASFHC010000107.1:0-7371 GCA_050123435.1 Desulfobacterales bacterium | reverse complement strand
TTGCCGTCCATAACAACAAACACCAATCGGTTCTCTCCGGCGGTAACTATGGCATCCTTGGGTATGAGAAGGGCGTTTTTCTTATTTGCCAGGTTAAATGTGACGATTGCCTCCATACCACTTTTGATCTTAAAGCCAGGATTTACAAGATTTATTTTTACCGGAAAGGTTCTGGAGTATTGATCTGCCTGGGGAAGGAGCGCATATATCCTTCCAGAAAGCAGATCGTTGGATATGCTTTTCACCATTACCTCAACTTTAGCTTCAGGGCTCAGCATCACCGCGTATCGCTCCGGGACATCAACGGTGATACGAATTTTATCCATATCAAGGAGGGTAATAACAGGGCCCCCCTCTTTTATCCATTCTCCGACCTGGGTGTGCTCCTTTGATACAAAACCCGAAAAAGGCGCGAAAACTTTTTTTTGTTTTATATCGTATTCAAGCTGCTCTATTTCAGCCTCTTTTTCTAATAATTTATGTGAGAGTGCACGATGAGCAAAATAAGCCACGTCAAACCTGGTTTCAGCAATACTCTTGGATTCTATAAGCTTGCTGAGCCTTGAAAGCTCTTTTTCGGCATTTTGAAGGTTTGCCTTAATGGTTTCTCTTGCAGCCATTGCGCCTTTTAAGCGAAGTTGGAGATGCGTGGATCTTAATCTTACGAGCAATTCTCCTTTCTTGACGAAGTCGCCTTCTTTAACAGGAAAATATTCTACCACTCCGGGCTCTTCTGCGGCAACGGTACTTGTTGCAACGGCTTCGGTGGTACCGACCAGAGATATCTGTTCTGAAACCATCTTTTTTGTTACTTCAGCAACCCGCACCGGTAACGGAGGCGGACCATTTTTTTTACCGCTTTCTTGGGCCGGAAGGGTGGAAGCCGAAATAAAAAAGACGGCTGTGGCGATTAAAAAATGTTTAAAAAAAGACGCCTTGAAATTGAGCCTATGCATGTATTCTTATTTCTCCAAGGAAAGATGATAATAAAAAAATATAAAAACCAGCCGAAAACACTTTATTTTTCAAGATTGAAGGCAAAATTTGTATGAACCTATATTTAAAATTCACGGGCGTCAAGAGATTAACAAAAACTATACCCCAATTGCAATTGGAAGTTATTTGTTATCCGTTATTCGTGGACAGGATACGGTTACAGCAACAGTTTTGTATCTCTTCCGGTGACGAAGTGTATTTTTGCAAAAAATCGCTCAACTGAGGTAAAAAATATATTCTCTTGCTTGAACAGGACTGTGTATTATATTAGAAGTGGTTTCAGCACCTCCCCTCAGGCCCAATTTCTGTGTTGGACCGAGGGAGTCAAACCTCGATTAGGTGTTAATCGTTATAGGTTTTCTGATATCTAAAATTGGAATTATATCATACTATTGATAGAGATATGAGGAGTGGGGGAATTTTTTCGATTCATCCGCTCCATGAATAATCAGCGACTACATCATACAAACTCAACCATAAGGGTTCGTAAAGAAAGAACAGAACTTTATATAATGACAAATAACCGTTACTCTCGGTTGTATGTTTTTGAAAAAAGGATGGATATATATGAAACTCGCAGTCAGTGGTAAAGGTGGGGTTGGTAAAACAACATTTTCCGCCCTTTTGATACGGACATTAAATGCTCAGGGAAAGCGTGTGCTGGCAATCGATGCGGATCCGGATGCAAATCTTGCAGCAGCGCTGGGTATCCCCGATGCTGAAAAAATTGTACCCATTGCCGAAATGAAAGAGCTTGTTTTTGAGAGAACCGAAGCACAACCGGGAAGCATCGGCGGTTTTTTTAAACTCAACCCAAAAGTGGATGATCTTCCTGATTCGCTGTCGGCGAAACTTGATAATATCAAGCTGATGCGGCTCGGTGGGATTAAAAAAGGGGGCTCCGGATGCATATGCCCGGAAAGCACGCTGTTAAGAGCGCTGATGCTTCATATTGTTCTGGCAAGGGACGAAGTGGTGGTCATGGATATGGAAGCCGGCATCGAACATCTGGGCAGAGCCACGGCATCTGCCGTGGATAAACTTATTGTGGTTGTGGAACCGGGACGTCGAAGTATGGATACCGCGGGTCACATAAAAAAACTGGCATCCGAGATCGGCTTAAAAAATATCGGCTTGGTGGGCAACAAAGTCCGGGGCCAAAAAGATGAAGAGTTTTTAAAAAAACACCTGAGCGATTTTGAATTCCTCGGTTTTATCCGTCATGATGAAGCGTTGATAGAGGCGGATCTTGACGGGGTTTCACCGTATGATGTGGATTCAATTGCAAAAATGAATGTCGAAGAGATGATTGCCAAACTTTGATGGCGTCGTAAAAAGTCCCATCTGCTGCGTTGTAGTATTTTTTTCAGACACTCGGCATACTACATGTATCGCCTCGTTCCTGAAAAAATACTACGCCTTGTATATGAACCGTTTTACTTAGTGCTCTAATTCATAAATACGATGACGTATTTTTATATGGTCACTATCCCGCATAAGGTGAAGTCCAAAAGTTTGAAGTTTGAAGTGCCTAAAGTGAGCTAAAGTTGATGAACGCGCTTTCAGCGCGATCAATTATAATTAAAATGGATAGAATACCTTAACTTTAGGCACTTTAGATCACTTTAGGCACTTTAAACTTTTGCATAAATAGAATGAATAAACCAAAATATAAATACGTGACCGTATTTACAAATACATGTACTAAGGCAGGTGAATAAGTACTATTGATTTGATTTGTGTTCTTTTTCGACTGATTGAATAAAACGATTTATCTTTTTTCCTAGAACCTGTAATCTTTTATGAAGGTCTTTGTATAAACTTTCATTCGTTAAAGATTCTGTTTCATATAAAGTTTCCAGATGATCCGTTGTTTCATCGCAAGAAGCAAGCGAGTAGGTTAAAAATCGCAAGTAGTCCTGTTTGTATCTTCTTCTGCCATATTCCTCAACAATGGTTGATTTTGTTGATTTAATTAAACGTCTTATTTGACTGCCTTCTTCGTATAATTCGAATTTAGGTAATTCTCTCAAAGTCATTTTGTGAATATCAATAACCAACTTTCTTGCTTTTTGCCAAATTTCCAATTTTCTATAACTCATATTTCTCCCCTCCAGTATCCAGCATCGAGTATCCAGAATCCAGTATCCAGAAACCAGCATCAATTCGCTTCAAGCAAAATTATATTCATTAATTCAACTCGTGGGGTTGAGGCGGAGCATCGCCAGTATATTCATCCATGACTTCCATAAGCGCTGCCACTTCGGCCGGCAGTAACCAATACGTCATGGTGTGTCCTTGTTGGGAAGAGAGCCGGTATAAAAAAACGCTGACCTTTCCTTTGGCAGTAGTTTTCCCCTGGGTTTCGGGTGCACGCGCTGCTATTTGTCTTAATACCGCCTCCTCAATATCAAATACAACATGTTCTTCGTATGTACAGGCTCTTGAAGAGGAGCAATTCATTAATTCTCTGTGATAACTTGACAAAGGTTTGGATTTCATCTCTTTGGGGGTTTGGTAGTCCACACGATGATATAATCTCCATCCTCGTCCCTGGTAACTGATAAATTGATATACCTGGTAATATCTTTTCCCGGTTATTGTGTTCATATATCCCATCAAAAAGCTGTCCAACCAGCCAATTCCGAGATATTTTTCATGTCGATACCCTTTCAACGTGGAAAATTTAGTTACATCACTTGATGAGTTTTGTTCGACAATTAGGGTATCTTTGAAATGTTGAGTGTTTAAATTTAGTATTTGTTTTTTCGTGGCTTCACGGGTTGATACACACCCTGAAATCAGGATGCATGTAAAAAAGATGATTGCTGCTTTTTTCATTTACATTTCCACAAAATAGCTGTCCCATGCAGATGATAACGTCTGTTTTGTAAGCTCGGGTTTTTGACCGTGATAACGCGCGCTGTCTATGATATGTTCGATAAGGTCACGGCAATGGCAGGAGGTAAGCTTGACATTTTTCTGGTGATAATGGTTTTCGATGAGATAATTAAACACATCGTTATCGAAAGCAATGCCGTTGGAATCGCATACCCTTTGAAAAATTTCTTTGTATTCAGTCAGGTCCGGGTGATCAATGTTAATTTTATAGCGAATCCTTCGCAGAAAAGCGTCATCCACCAGTGTGCGGGGTTCAAGATTCGTTGAAAAGACTACCAACTGGTCAAAAGGAACTTCGATTTTCATTCCGGTGTGAAAAGATAAAAAGTCGGTCCTGCGTTCCAGGGGCACAATCCAGCGATTCAAAAAATTTTGCGGATCCACCTGCTGCCGTCCAAAGTCGTCAACAATAAAAAGGCCGTTATTTGCCTTCATCTGTAGTGGAGCCTCATAGAATTTTGATATGGCATTGAAGTCAAGATCGAGGGATTTGAGCGTCATTTCTCCGCCCACCATGACGACCGGTCTTTCTATGAGAACCCACCGCTGATCCACACTGTCAACACCATATCGCGGTTCAACGGCCACATGGCTGGCCTTGTCATAGATCATGATAATTTCACCTTCCGTCAGTACGGCGTAGGGCATGTAAATGCTTCCCGGCAAAATTCTCCCAATGGTTTCAGCAATAGTGGTTTTTCCGTTACCCGAAGGGCCGTACAAAAAGATGGCCTTGCCGGAGCTAACTGCAGGCCCGATGCTTTCCAGAAAACGTTCGTTCACAACGAGATTTGAAAAAGCATCTCGAATCCTCTCCGGGTCCACAAAAATGCTTTTGATGGTCTGTATTTGCACCATGTTTCGGTAATCATCGAAAGTTACGGGTGCCGGCCCAACATATCTTGAGACCTCCAGGAGACTGGAGGCACGTTTAATGCCGGCTTCGGTAAGACTTAACCGGTATGAAAGTTTCGAAAGCTGAGCGGCTCCTTTTACCTCAACCAGTTGATCATGTCTTAGCCTGTCAATGGCCTCATCCACCACAGCTAAGGTAAGTTTTGTTCGTTCTGCCATTTCAGGAATGGAGAATTCGCCCATATTCAAAGCATGTTTGCTTATAAGATCGACGATGAAAGAAAAGCCAAGGCCGGTTTCCTCAGCAGTTTTCGGAACGGCCGGTGCACTCTTAAAAAAATCGTTTAGATCATCCTCATCTATAAACCCCAGAGCGACCATATTTTCCCCGAGTCTGCCTCCGTGAAGTCGCTGGCGTTCCAAAGCTTTTTGAAGCTGTTTCTTACTTATCTTTTTTTTCTTAATTAACCTTTCGCCAAACAAAATTCCGCTCATATAGCAACACTCCCTTATTTCTTATGAAATATTAAGTATAGGGTAAATGTTCAGCCAGAAAGAGGCCTTTGAAAAACGCCCCCTTTTGCCCAATTCCGGCGCCTGCCCCGTGGAATGCGTAGCCTATTCCCATAGGGTCAGGCTCAAATTATAATCCTCGAAATACTCAATGTATTCCTGCCTGCCCCGCCTGCCCCGTAAATCCGGAAGATGCTACCGGGGTAGGTCCGGCAGATCGTACTGGGGTGATTAAAATTTTCGCCTTCCTTGGCCTTGAACTCCGGTTAAATATTAAATCGGATTTAACTGGGCAGGCAAAATTGAACGTTTTTCAAAGGTCTTACAAAGACACCAAAGATTATAATATAATTCTTTTAATGCCATTTTTTGTGACTTCGTGACTTAGCGGCTAAACTATTACGGGTTAGATTATAGAACAGAGCATCAGGATTGGCAAGAAAACTTTAAAGGTACAACATAGGGTAATAAAAAATGTCATAAACAGTATAAAATATACAATTTCAGAACTCCTGACCTGTATACATAATTTCAACGTAATATGAAAGCTCGGTCGTAATTTCAGATGCAACAATTTGAACATCGAACATCGAACGCTCAACATCGAACGTCGAATAAGGATATCGCTTCGCTCCATTAGATTATAAAATTGAAACACCGAAGATGTACAGTCCTTCGATGTTGAACGTTCATTTTTTATTTTAATCATAGTTCAATGTTTAATAGAAGATGTTGCATTCAGATTTACGCCGGTTCTGGAGCCCTGAAATTAACGTTACCTTTTCGGTTTTCTTGTTTGTCTTGACAATGGGGATCGTATTAAGATAATTTTAATTTTTAGATATCAGATCGGATTCAGAACAGGCGGTTTTTCTTTTGATCCGGTAAGAGCCTAAGTTGATGATTTGTTCCTTTTATTAATAATCAATTAAAAAGGAGACAAACATGAGTGCTTATGTCTATCAGAACAAAACCTTGCATATTAACCGGTATCGAAGGAAAGGGAATGGCTCTAAAACCGCTCCCCACGAACAAGGAACCAGCTATGATAGACGCCACCCAAAGATACGAAACGGTATTATCCTTGTTGACTTTGACCGCAGGCAAAAAGACGATCCTTATTACAGCGGCCCTGAAAGACGAAGCGGTATGGATAGAAGGAGCGGCAAGGATAGGAGACAGTATGCGTGATTAAATGTCAAGCCTTCCCTTTTCAGCGCTATATAAATATATATACAATAAGATTCCACAAGCTACCATTAGGCCGCAGAGTATCTGGCCCATGGAAAATGACATGAAAATAAAACCGAGTTGGGCATCGGGCTGGCGGTAGTATTCTATGAAAAACCTGACCGTACCGTAACCTATGACGTAAGAAGCGAGCATTGCGCCCCGGGGGTTTTGCAGTTTTCGCAGATTCCACAGAACTGCAAACAGAAAAATGCCTTCAAAAAAGGCTTCATATAGTTGTGAAGGGTGCCTGAGATCCGTTCCCGGAGCAAGGGGGAAGTGCATCCCCATGATTGCCGATGTTGTCCTGCCATACAATTCACCGTTAATAAAATTACCAAGCCGTCCGAATGTATATCCCAGAGGCACAACCGGCGCAAACAAATCGGCCATCTCCCAAAAATTCAATTTTGTTTTACGAATATACAGCCAAACGGATATCAACACGCCCATAAGGCCGCCGTGGAAAGACATTCCTGAAATGCCGGTGAACGTTATGGATCCGTTTAAAAATTGAAATGGTAAAAATATTTCAAGGGGGTTACTGAGATAATATGACAAATTGTAAAACAGCACATACCCCAAACGCCCACCCACGATAACTCCGATGATGATAAACAGCATAAGGTTTTGAACTTCATCATCTGAAACCCTGAAGCGTTTTTCGTGTCTGACACGACACAGAACCAGAACGTAAGTAACAGCAAAAGCGATGATATACATCAGTCCGTAATACTGGAGCTTGAACCCTCCGATTTCAAAGAAAACAGGACTCATTTTTTCCGGCAAATGCTGCCACCATATCCAGAAGTCATTCATAACGATAATATATGAATATCGAATATCGAATGATGAACATCGAATCCTTAGACATTC
>JASFHC010000106.1:0-7378 GCA_050123435.1 Desulfobacterales bacterium | reverse complement strand
CGGTGATGCTCCGACGTCGGTACAGACAAAACAAAGCATTGTAGCCATATCCGGTCGGATCATTCCTGCGCCTTTGGCAACACCGGTAACAGTAAAAGTCTTCTCTTCCACAACTCCCTGTGCAGAGGCTGTTTTAGGAACCGTGTCTGTAGTCATTATGGACCTGGCCAGGTCTGGAATTCCTTCAGCCTGAAGAGATCTGACAAGGTCGGGAATCGCTGCTTTAATCTTTTCAATGGGCAGGGGCTCACCGATAACTCCGGTTGAAGCCACAAACACCAGCTCGTTTGAAATTCCGAGTTCAGATGCTGCAAGATACGCCATTGTTTTGGCATCACGCAGCCCTTGTTCGCCGGTACAGCAATTGGCATTGCCACTGTTGACAATAACCGCCCGGCAACTACCTGATTTTACCAACTCCATGTCCAGAAGAACCGGCGCTGCTTTAACCCGGTTTTTAGTAAACAGACCGGCGACATTTGCCGGCACCTGTGAATAGATAAGCCCGAGATCCTTCTGACCATTTTTTTTAAGACCCGAGGCAATCCCGGCGGCCTTAAAACCGGGGCATATTATAGCGCTCATAATTATCCTTTTCGACTAAATTTATTTTAACATTACCCCTATCATTTCTCGATCGATTTCATTTGACAGAATACTAAAATATTGTCAATCTGCATTATTAAATGCTGAAGAATTTTAAAATTACCATCGAATACGACGGCACCGACTATCACGGCTGGCAGCGTCAGGCCAACGATCGAACCATTCAGGGCGAAATTGAAAAAGCTCTGATGACCATGACGGGAAATAAAGTTGCGCTGACAGGTGCCGGCAGGACGGATGCCGGTGTGCATGCCTTCGGCCAGGTCGCAAATTTTCTCTGCCGCACAGGCTTAGATCCCGACGTTTTTCAAAAAGGCCTCAACAGCCTTCTGCCCAAAGATATTGTCATCACAAGATGCACCCGGGTTTCAGTGAAATTTCATGCGCGCTATGATGTTAAAAGTAAATCTTATCATTACAGAATATTAAACCGCGACCTGCCTGCCGCAATCTTCAGGCAGTATGCCTGGCACATCCGAAAGAGACTCAACTTGGATGCCATGGCCAGCTCTCTGTATTATATCATCGGAACCCACGACTTCAAGGCATTTGAAGGCACAGGGAGTCCCAGAGCCAACACCATCCGCTCTGTTATGCATGCAGATCTCGAAAAAATTGATGACGGATATTTGGTTTTTAAAATAGAAGGAAACGGTTTCTTGAGGTTTATGGTGCGAAATATTGTCGGAACACTTGTGGATGTAGGTCTGGGAAAAATTACGCCCCGGGACATTAACAGAATACTCGTCTCAAAGAATCGCAACCTCGCCGGCATAACCGCACCGGCACACGGGTTATTTCTTATGTGCGTCACCTATTGACGGCTTTGTAAAAAGTCTAATTCTGCGTTGCGCGTCATTTAAAGCTAAGTCCTGTTTTTCATCTTCTGAACCTGCTCGTTGTAATATGAAATAACCTCTCTCCGGTTCAGCATCCCGATCAGAAGACCATGGTCATCATCCTTTACAACCGGCAGGCTGTCGATATTTTTAATGGTAAATTTCTGCAGCACAGCATTCAGATCCTCGGATGGCGTCGTTAAAATAATGTCAAAGGTAGCAATATCATTCATCACGACAAGTTGCCCGATTCCCCGTGTAAAAAGTACACTTCTGATATCTGTACTGGAAAATATTCCCGTCAGTCTATCATATTGATCCACAACCGGGAAATAGTGTTGTTTTGTTTCTGAAAAAAATTCCCTGAAGTCACGAAAAGTCATGTCCCTGGGAATAACCTCCACTTTTTTAACAAGATGCATTAGATTCTTGACTCTGATAGCCTGCAAGATATCCACAAAGAAATCTCCTGCATGGGCCGGGGAGCTGACCTTGCTTTTGACCTGTCTGTCATAAATTGTCCATTTCCGCGCAGCAAGATAAGATACTGAACATACCAGAAGGCTGGGCAGAAGCAGCTGATACGAATCGGTCATTTCACTGACAAATATTATTGTAGAAATCGGGGTGTTTGACACAGCCGTAAAAAAGCCTGCCATACCCACCACGACAAAGGCTCCGGGTTCAGTGACAACACTCGGCATAATCTGGTGAAAGAGTTTTCCCACCACACCGCCCATTGCACCGCCGATGACTATTGAAGGGCCGAATACCCCGCCGCTGCCCCCGGATCCGATGGAAAATGATGTGGTAAATATTTTTCCAATAGCAAGTAAGAACAAAAAGGGTATGGTAAGTTCATTGAAAAGCGCTTTCTGGGCAAATCCATATCCAAACGCCAGAGTCTGGGGCAAAAAGAAGCCGATAATGCCGGTAAACAAACCCCCTATAGCGGGCTTGATATGATTTGGGATTTTGATAGATTTGAAAATGCCGATCAGACCATAAAATGATTTGATGTAAAGAACGCCTGTAGCTACGAGAACTAATGCAAGTACAATATAAGGTCCTAATTCCAGGGGATTTTGAAATACAAAATCAGGAGACTCAAATAAAGATCCCCAGCCGAACACGAGGCAGAATAGGCAATAGGCCACAACAGAGGAGATACCGGCAGGAATGATAACCTCGGATTCAAACTCCGGATCACGGTAGAGCACCTCCGCGGCAAAAAGAGCCCCTGCCAGAGGAGCCCGGAAGATACTCCCCACCCCCGCCCCGATTCCCGCAGCCATCATTATCCTGCGTTCCCGGTCCGATAGTTTTAAGGTCGTTGCCAGAAATGAACCGAAACCGGCTCCGATTTGAGCAATAGGACCTTCTCTTCCGCCTGATCCGCCGGATGTGAGGGTCAGAGCCGATGCTATGGTTTTAATAATCGGAACCCTGCTGCGCATGAAGCCGCCTTTTCTATGATAGGCATCAATCGCAGCATCCGTTCCATGCCCTTCGGCCTCCGGAGCATAGGTATATACCAGCCATCCGCTAATTAGACCGCCAAGTGCAGGAAGAAAAAGAAGGGTGATACGGTTGAACGGCGTGCTTGTGGGGTCAAGGAGACGATGTTCGCCGGCTGGAGAAGGGGGCCGGTAGCCGGCCATAAAATCCATAAAATAATGTTGACCGAGCTGGCACAGATATTGAAAAACGATAGATCCAAGGCCTGCGATAAGCCCTATTAATACAAAGTATAAGGTCCACTTACCGGCATGGGCGATATTGATGGACCCCTCTTTGCCGGTAATGTATCGGATTATTTTTTTAAAACCATTCAATAATCCCACAGGTTAGCCTGTACCGTCATCTCAAACATTAATAAAGAATATCTAACCGTCCTGCAAGCCAAAACAACTATCGGTCATTAAATTCTGAATGCCCCGTAGGGGTATGTAACTATTGATAATAACATCTCAATAACCCTATTGTAATTATAATATATCTTTTTCTAAAAAACTTTATGCAAACTTAGATATTATGCATTCAGTGCTTCAAGATCTTCTACACCCTGAAAAATAATATTGAAAAGTTCAGGTATATCGCTTTCCTCCAGGCAGGAAAAAGCGATTCTCAAATCACTTTTTCCCATGGATATAAGGCCTACGCCGTATTTTTCAAGAAGATGGAGCCTGAGCGTCTCAGCATCCACCGATTTTAACCTGATACACATAAAATAGCCGGAATTAAAAGGATAAACGTCCCAGGCTTCTTTGTATTTGGTATCAGTAAGTACTTCTTTTATACGCCCGGCTCTGTTTTTTAGCACCTTGAATTTCTCTTGTTTTTCTTTAACGTAGTCTTCACTCTGCATGGACCTTAGCACAACGGTTTGTCCCAGATGGGAAGCATTGGAAATCGAACCCCTAATGCTTCCTGCTGTTTTCCTTTCCAGTGCGTCATATACGGCCATAGAATCACCTTCAACCTTGCATCCGTATGTTATAAAACCAACCCTTAACCCCCAGACGAAGCTCTCCTTGGTGGCACCATCAAGTTTAATCGCCAAAAGCCTGGGATGCCGGTTGCAAATATTGGCAAAAAGCGATTCTTTCAGAGTCCGATTTTCGTAAAAAAGTCCGAAATAGGCGTCATCAGTAACAGCAATAACATTTTTACCCGCCTCGGCGATCCCGGCAAGGATTTCCGTGATACGATTCCCCTCTTCAATAGTTATCGAATAACCGGTAGGGTTGTTCGGAAAATTCAGCAAAACAATAATCTTATCATGTTGTTGCGCCTCGGTCCTTATCTTTTCCTCAAAGGCTTCGAGATTAAATCCAAGATTTTGCGTAAACAAATCATAGTGACTTATTTTTGCCCCCTTTTTGACGTTCAGGATCATGTTATAGTTGCCCCACATTTTATCAGGCAAAATTACGACATCATCAGGGTCTAACCAGATATCTGCAAACATACTGATCGCGTGGGTAATCCCACAAGTAACAACGGGTAGACTGATGGTTTTGCCCTCAAGTGAAGGATTTTTTTTAAAAAGGGAATCCTGCCAGACCTTTCTTAAGCCCGGAATCCCAAAGGAGGGGGCATAGGTTAGGGACTCTCCGGGCTGAATTTTGCAAATTGAACCCATCACTGAAGAAAAATGCATGGTTTCCCCGTGCTCCGTAGCAATGCCTATGGTTGCATTTAATTTATGGGCCTTTTCCCTGGCCTCGGCACTCTGGCTTAAAATCCCTTTAGGGAAAAAAAGGTTTTTGCCCATATCAGACAACATTTCCATAAGATGAGGATTATTTTTCTCGATAATCTGGTTGAGCTCTTGAGCGATAGGGTTCACGAATTTCCCTCCTTTAAAGCTTAAAAACGATAAATTATAATTTTTTTTATAGCGATCGTGGAAACTTTGTTAAATTTTACCGTTTAGACACAAAATATGTCAAGGGAAAATAACTTGAAAAATCGGGGAGATGAGAAAGGGCCGGCCATATGGACCGGAAGGTGTGTTTGATGAAAAAACCCCGCTCTTTTAATAAAGCGGGGTTTATTTGTAAATCAAAAGCAACATTACTTGTTTCCTCTCTTGGATGCTTTGAGCGGATTGATCTTGGCTTTTGATCCTGAAGCAGCCTTAGTGACATGTGAAGCAAAGTTGCAATCTCCGGTTTTCCATTTCAGCGATGGATCAGGGCATGCCGAGCAGTACCATCCGGAACCATATTCAGTGGTACGATTGCAGCCGTCACACTGCTCAACGATCTCATGGCAAATTCCGCCATTGTAAGAACACCCCTTTTCAGTCATAAAAGGGCACTCAAATCCTTTTCTAACCGTTGTACAAACCATTGGAATCACCCCCTTTTGAATATAATCAAAAAAAGCCGGGAGCATCAGTTCCCGGCCTCAAACAGACAGGTCTTGAAAAAACTGGCGCAATATAATCAGACGAATTTGGGTTGTCAACAAAAAATTTGTCGTTTTTTTATTGTATATCGATTGTCAAAAACATTCTTCCAACTCTAAGAATCATTATAGACCATCAAAAAGATTGCTTGATTTTTTATTTAAAAATTGCCAATTTATCAGCACGGGCAGGTTTATCTCGCTCATCCCGATAGGGCAGAGGAACGGTGTTTGACAAAAATTCAGAAAAAAGAGCCAATTTCAAAATGTTCAATTTTGTCCAAGGTCAAGGAAGGCGAAAATTTTAACCACAGGAATACCTGGAGTATTTTGAGGATTAAAATTTGAGACTGACGCAGAGATTGGGCAAAAGGGAGCGTTTTGAAACTGGCTCAAAAGGAAATAAATTCAACATGGTCACAAAACAAGTTATTGAGGTTCTCAACATAGAAGCCCAAGGCATTTTGGAACTTGCAGATCGTATTGACGATAACTTTCCGAGAATGGTGGATATCATCTGTCGGTCCCATGGCAGATTAATTGTCAGCGGCATTGGTAAATCCGGACTCGTGGGCCGGAAAATCGTGGCCACTTTAAACAGCACGGGAACAAAATCACTTTTTTTACATCCTGCCGAGGCTATGCATGGAGATCTCGGTATGGTCGGCCCGGATGATATATTCATAGCCCTCTCTAACAGCGGTGAGACCGACGAACTGAATATTCTTATACCCAGTATCCGTAAAATAGGGTGCACAATCATTGCGTTTACCGGGAACAAAAACTCCACATTAGCCAAACATAGTGACATCATCATTGATGTGGCCGTAAAAAAGGAAGCATGCCCGTTGGGCTTTGTTCCCACGGCAAGCACCACCGCACTTCTTGCCATGGGCGACGCCCTTGCCGTGGTTCTGATAAGCAAAAAACATTTTAATTCAAGTGACTTTAGAAAAATTCATCCCGGCGGCACCCTCGGACATCGGCTTTCGAATAAAGTTAAAGATTTCATGCTAAGCGGAAAATCCGTTCCCCGCGTTCCTGAAGGGACCTCCATGGAAGATGCGGTCAAGGAAATTAATCGGCTTGGACTGGGAGCGACCCTTGTCTTCAGACCCGACAACACCCTTGCCGGTATCATCACCGACGGCGACTTGAGGCGTCTGATTGCAAAAAGAAAATCTATTCACAAACTCACCGTCGAACAAGTCATGACAAAAAAGCCTCGAACCCTGTCCCCGGATTCTCCGGCATATGACGCCCTGAATATGATGGAAAAATACCAGATCACGGTCCTTCCCATTATAAATTTGTCAGGAAAGGTTCGGGGAATCTTGCACCTGCACGATATATTAGGCAAAGGGGATTTTAAATTTAATGGCCATTAAATCGTAAGGTAAGGGAATATCATGAAATTCGATTCCATTGACACAACAATAGCGACCCTTGGACATCCTAAAATAATGTCACCGATCCGCAGACATGAAAAAGATTCCCTCAGCCGGAATTTTGTGCACGATAGCGACAGGATTCTCGTAGACGTCAATTTAAAGCGTCTGATCAAATTGGCCGAAGAAGGAAAAGATTTTCCCGCTTTTGAGCTGGCCGGCCCCAGAAGTAAAATATACTTCGACCCGAGTAAGCTGCGGTGTGCACTGGTAACCTGCGGCGGGTTGTGCCCCGGTTTAAACGACATTATTCGGGCAATCGTTCTGGAGCTTTTCTACGGTTATGAGGTACGAAATATTTATGGCTTCAGGTATGGTCTTCAGGGCTTTATCCCTAAATACGGGCACGACATCATCGAGCTTAAACCCGAAATCGTCGTTAATATACACGAGATGGGCGGTTCGATTTTAGGATCTTCACGGGGGCCCCAGCCCTTAGATGAAATTATCGACAGCCTGGAACGGATGAACATCGGCATCCTTTTTATGATCGGAGGTGACGGCACTCTTATGGCTGCTACAAAAATAGCGGATGCCATATCCCAAAGAGGTCTGAAAATAAGCGTTGTC
>JASFHC010000105.1:0-7384 GCA_050123435.1 Desulfobacterales bacterium | reverse complement strand
AGCAATTCGATATGTAAAAAATCTGATTTATGGCAGGCTGTCATAAAAATTCAATAATCATTATTTTTGAGATTTATGCCATATCTCAGTTTTATGTAAAAATAGATTGGCAAGATCACAAAGGTTTTGACAAGCCGGATTTTCGTGAGATCTCTAAATGGTATCCACAATATTCGACCACGGTGGTAACAACGGAATATCTGAAAAATAACAAAGGCCTGATATTTACAGTTCCAAATTGATATGTGTCAATTTAGCTAATTCCTACACTGTTTCTTTATTGAATTCGAGCCTCTCACTATTTATCCTCGATATTTACACTATTTATCCCCGATATTTAGACGTTATTATTCGGAAAACTGAACTTATAACACAATACACTTGTTTTTTTTAACCCGAAGAATTTTTTTATTAACAAAGATTTGTAGGAACTTGATGTTTTAAATATTGAGATGCCCTGTCTCATGATACAGAAATGTTTCATTTTATCTTTAGTGAGACATATCCTTAAAACCATTTTCCCCAAGATATCAACCACATATTCAATAGAATCAAATGGCATGCTTGTTGCTATAAAATAGTATTGTATACAATTCTGGCTATTGGGCTATCTGCTCTTGGTTTCGGCATTGTTTGAAAAACCAGCGAGGTTTCTTAATATTAACCGGTATCTTACATTTGAGGGTTTACAATAACAAGTTTTAGGTTCAAAAACTTTCTATTTGCAGCTATTATGGGCACTCTAATTTTTGTATAACAATCTACTAATTAACAGGAGGTAAAGATGATGTAAAAAAGCTTTATCGCAAGCCATCTTATACTTCCTACACCAAATAGCATCGCTCAGTTTGAAACAAATAGAATGGCAGGAAAGGAAAAAATGAAATGAGGATAAAACATTGTTTTATATTATTAATGTTCATCGCTGTACTTATGTCTTTTACTTCATTTGCTGCAGAGCCCCCAGAGATGAAGATGACGACCCCGATTCCGGAAGGGATCGCGACGCCCGACAAGCTGCAGACGAGCCTTGGGACCTTGAAGTCGTTCGACGGCGTTCCGGATGCGGCAACGACGCAGAAGGTTTACGACAACCTCGACCTGCAGCGTGCAACGCAGGCTTTCCTATCGACGATTCAGGTTTCATCATTAGCGGCCATGGAGAAAGGATATCGCTCTTTTGGTCCGCCCAACACCACGGTGTTGCTGTTTGAGGACTTGATGGATTCCAAGGCCCTGTGGTTGACACCGAATACCGTCTCGATTTACATGGCAGCGTGGATTGAGTTAGGGGACGAATCGATGGTGATTGAGACGCCTCCTAATGTACTCGGTTTCATCGACGATGCATGGTTCCAGTATGTCGTCGATTTCGGCAACGCCGGCCCGGACAAGGGCCAGGGCGGAAAGTTTCTGCTCCTGCCGCCCGGATACGAAGGGGAAGTGCCTGAGGGTTACCATGTTGCCAGGACCCAGACCTATGGCAACTGGATAGCATGGCGCGGCTTCCAAGTGAATGGCTCGACCAAACCGGCCATCGACGCCACGAAGGCGAAGTTCCGGATCTATCCCCTCTCGAAGAAGGACAACCCACCAAAGATGAATTTCATCAATGTTTCGGGGGTTCCGCACAACACCATTCACCGCATGGACTTCGGTTATTGGGAGGAACTCAATGAAACCATCCAGGCTGAGCCGCTCAACGGGCTCAATCCCGAAATCCGCGGTCTGCTCAATTCGATCGGCATCGAGAAGAGCAAGCCATTCAATCCCGATGAGAGGATGAAGAAGATTCTCACCGAGTCGGCGAAGATCGGATCAGTGACCGCGCGTGCCCTCACCGCCCGCCCGAGAGATGAGCGTCATTACCTCTATCCCGGTGAGCGCATCTGGACCAACCCGTTTATCGAAGGCCGTTACGACTTCCTGCTCGACGGCTCCACACTGCTCGACTCCCGTATCTACATGCACTTCTACGCCACCGGGATCACCCCGGCGATGTCGGTGAGAAATGTCGGCAAGGGTTCGCAATATGCGATCGCTTATCTCGACAAGGACGTTAACCCACTTGATGGCAGCACGACCTACAAAATCCACCTGCCGCCGAACGTGCCGGCGAAAGATTTCTGGTCCTTCACGCTTTATGACAACCAGACCCGCGCCATGCTGCAGACCGACCAACGCTTCCCGGGCATTGACAACCTCGGGAACGGACTGAAGCAGAATGACGATGGTTCATTTGACATCTATTTCGGTCCGAAGGCACCCGAAGGCATGGAGAACAACTGGCTGCAGACGATTCCGGGCAAGGGCTATAACATCATCTTTCGTCTCTATGGCCCGCTGGAGGCTTTCTACGACAAGACCTGGAAGCCCGGGGATCCAGAGTTGGTGGAATAATCGTATTGGTCGTAAGTAGACATTGGTTCGCCAAGACCCATGTGCAAGCCAGAACCCAGTCGGCGAAGCGCACTGCGCTGGCGAACCTTCCCCTCTATTTTAGATTAAAAAAAGGCTTGGTCGGTGGAATCACTGACAACAATATCGGCGATGCTACCGCCAAAGTTCAAAGGAGAGGTGAACACCATGAAAAGATCAAAACCTGAAAACCGGTTTTGGGAATTGGCCAGCCGGCTGGTGGCCATAGGCCTTCTTTTGGCCGTTGCCGGATGCGATAGTACTCCGAAAAGAAACCCGGTGCCTGCGGAATTGACTTCACAAGTAGGGTTAGAAGGGATACCGGAGGCCCGCTTTTGGGGAGATGAATGGCCAAAGTTCTCAATGGAGCGATTTGAGACTTATACCGATGCCGATTTCCGAAAGCATTTTTCTGGGATCTACAGAAAAACACACACCTACCTGGCAATCTCCGGTGGCGGTGCAAACGGAGCCTTTGGTGCCGGACTCTTCGCAGGGTGGACTGCACACGGAACTCGACCCGAGTTTACCATGGTGACGGGAATCAGCACCGGCGCACTGACGGCACCCTTTGCTTTTCTCGGAGCAGACTATGACGACGATCTCAAAAAACTCTATACCACCACTTCGACCAAGGACATCCTGAAAAAGCGGGGAATGATCAGTGCTATTTTCAGTGACTCGATGGCCGACACAACGCCCTTGAAGGCAATGATCGCCAAATATATTACGGCCGACCTAATGAATGCGATCGCCAGGGAACACCATCGTGGTCGCCGTCTGTTTATCGGTACGGTTAATCTCGATGCCGGGAGGTCTGTTATCTGGAATATCGGGGCTATCTCTGCAAGCAATTATCCGCACAAGTTGGAGCTGATCCACGACATCCTTCGGGCTTCGGCCTCAATCCCGGTGGCTTTTACGCCAGTTGTCATATCTGTCGAGAAGAACGGCAGGCAATATGATGAATTGCACGTTGATGGCGGCACAGGGTCACAGGTTTTCGTCTACCCCGCAGCCGTAGATTGGAAGGATATAACAGAAAAGTTAAAAGTGAAGGGTATTCCCAAGGTTTATGTGATAAGGAACTCCTTCCTGGAACCGGACTACCAGGGTATCAATCGCAGTATGCTACCGATTGCGAGCCGCTCGATAGATGCGCTGATCAGGACACAGGGAATCGGTGACATCTATCAGATCTATGCCCTGTGTGAACGCGATGGCAACGACTTCAACCTGGCGTATATCCCGGCGGAGTTTACTGAAAAGCCAAGCGAGGGGTTTGATCCGGTGTATATGGGGAAGCTCTATGAACTCGGATACCAAATGGCAAGTAAAGGCTATCCATGGGACAAAGCCCCACCGGGTTTCATAAAGGGAGACTAGTTTATGGGATGGTTGATCATGATATGGAAGCAGGTAGTTTTTTTAACTGAAATTAAAGCATAAATATCAGAGCTCTAAAATGCGTGTGATATCATTTTTTCAATAAGAGCAAATTCATTTTCGGGGATTTGACTTTTTGCTTTTTTGTGGATTTTGGGATATATGTAAACGGAACTAATTGACGTTAGGTAGGGGTTTTATCAAGATAACCCAACTCTAAGAGTATGGACCTAAGCCCAGAGGAGAAGGGTTGATGCAGGAACCTCGGGACGCTCTGAAACAAGGGGAGCCTATGCCTTTCAGGACTACCCTTGCAAAACAGACTGATTACCTGATGTTATTGAAGAATCTTTATGTTTGGTGTCTCTGTGTTTTCTTTATTTTAGGACTACCGTTCCTATGCGTTGCGCAGGAGCTGGAGCCCCGGCGATGGAGCCACCTTCCGACAGGAACGAACTTTGTCGGCGGAGGTTATGCTTACACCCAGGCGGACATATCCTTCGATCCTGTTCTCCGTACCGAGAATGTTGAATCGGAAATGCACTCTTGGGCGATAAAGTATATCCGCACCTTTGAGCTGTTTCAAAAATCCGCACGTATCGATTTTACTCAAACATACCAAGAGGGGCGTTGGACCGGATTGCTCGATGGCGTTCACACATCCATCAAACGAAGTGGTTTATCAGACTCGGTTCTGCGATTCGCAATAAATCTGTATGGAGCACCACCCTTATCGGGTAAGGAGTTCGCGGCTTACCGGGCTAAGGCCAATGTTGAAACCGTTTTCGGAACAGCGTTGGTGGTTCAACTTCCCACCGGTGATTACATGAATGATAAACTCATCAACCTCGGCACGAATCGATATACCTTTCGGCCTCAGCTTGGAGTTGTGCACAACCGGGGAAAGTGGTCGATAGAATTAACGGGCGAAGTTTATCTATACACGGACAACAATGATTTTTTCAATAGAAACAGGCTAAAGCAGGATCCGTACTACACCATCCAAACTCACCTCGTTTATACCTTTTTCCCGGGGCTCTGGGCAGCGGCGAGTGCCGGCTATGGATATGGCGGAGAATCCACCATAAGCGGAGAAAAGAAGAACGACCGTAGAGAAAACCTGGCTTGGGCGTTAAGTTTTGGCTGCCCGATCACTCGGCAGTTGGGTGTCAAAGTCATTTACCTGGCGACCCGTTCCCAGGAATCAATTGGTCAGGACACTGACAGTGTCGGTGTGGCCTTCGCCATCTTTTGGTGATACTGCCGAGATAATTTGGGAAAGAGAGATTCTACAAATTGGTGGTGTGGTCACTATCGACCGAGCCGGCTCACGAATCGAGTCGTTACGGTTTTACATTACTGGTAAAGTTATGATACTGAAAAACACAGGTTTTCAAATATTATCATTCAGGTCATAAAAAAAAGTCAAACTTTTCAAAACAAACGATATGATAAGCAATCAGTAACTCCGCAACCCCAAAAAATATCGCACAGAGAATCTAATCAGAACCTTAGCATGACACAGACACCTGCAATAGAACGAAAATCCGGCCATTCGATATCTTGTGTTCCAAAAATATATCTGAAAGACAAACAACCTTTTGATCATTAATGGATACACACAAACCTTATCTGTTCCAATAGTTTGAATTTTCCAACATACATCTTGATTTGGCTAACCTTTGATTTCTACCAGAGACTACAGCCTCATCCAAACCTGACATACATGAATAATATCCCATAAAAATAATGATTTATGAGATCTATAATTCCTGACATGAAAGATTAGATTTTTTTAAATTAAAATCTTATCTTTTTTACCCTGATTTCCTTTAAGCTTGTGGAGAATAGTGTGGGGAAAGTCATTTTTACAAAATAAAAGGGTTTAGCAAAATTCGCTAAGCCCTCGTTTTTTTGTGGCGTCCCCAAAGAAATTTGAACCCCTGATGCCGGCGAGAAAGGTTGGACATCATTCAGCATAATATGTTGCTATTTTACCCTGATTCTTATCGAACTTGTTGGGTATACTGTTGGGTATTAAAAAGGGCTTAGAAAAAGTCACTATCTAAGCCCTTGATTTTCTTGGCTCCCCAGCACGGACTCGAACCGCGGACCCAGTGGTTAACAGCCACTTGCTCTGCCAACTGAGCTACTGGGGATCAAATAGAACCTTTCTCTCTAATAAAAAAATAAATTCCAGTCAAGAAAAAATTTGATTAAAAATATGCTTCAAGCCAAAACAAATCTAAAATTTATTTTTCGCATTCATTCGTATTTTTCACCTAATGGTTCCCCAATATAGTGTTAAATTTGTCAAAAAATAGCGCAATTATTGTCAATTATTGTCATTATTTCGTAGTCTTATTCGTTGCGCGGTTCAATTAACTGGTGTCCATCAAAAATTTCTAGCGGGCACAAATTATATTTTCAATACAGAAATGAGCACTTTTTCGTAAGATCAATAAAATCAAATAGTTGTGCGGAAGCATACAAGTGGTACACTGCACAAGTAATTCCGCAGATTGATGCAGAGATTGCGGGAAAGGGCCATTTTATGATGGGAACTAACTATAAAATTTCCGATGTTTCCTCTATTTTGTAATTTAAAATGCTAAACTTTGCACAATTTTTGCATTGCATCCTTTTATAAATTTGGACTCACAGCTACATGCACATCTTTTCAGCGGGCTTAAATGAAAACAAAAGATAGGATTATAAATTTTTATCCATAATTTTTTGCAGGGTGATTGAGTGATAAACACCTCATTACGAGATAACGATATGAGTCACGACAGGAAAATTTATGTTTGGCAAAAAATCAAGGACCGCCGGGAAAAAGTTATGGATGGGGTTATGATTGAGGATTATGATCGCAGGCAGAAAGATGATCCCAATTACAACGGTCTTGAAAGGCGTAGCGGTGAGGACAGAAGAAGTGAAAAAGATGAGAAAATAATTTTGCTGCTTACAGACAATCCCGACGATGAACGGTTGGTAATCGACACATTCCAAAAAAATAACATTGTAAATAAGGTGATAGTTGCGAGGGATGGGGACGAAGCGCTTGACTATTTGTTCGGAACTGGGATTTATGCGGATCGTGAATTCATGAAAATGCCTCACATTATTCTTTTGGATTTGAACCTTCAAAAATTAGATGGCCTGGAAGTATTAAAACGTCTACGCAGTAATGAACGGACGGATCTGCTTCCTGTGGTTGCGTTTACTTCATCCGAGGATGATCGGTATTTAAAGGATTGTTACAGCCTGCGGATCAATAGCTTTATACGAAAGCCATCAGAATTATCCAAATTTTCTGAAATCATCGGTCACATGGGCCGCTACTGGTTGGGGTTGAACGAATCCCCTCCGCAGGATAAAGAGTTTATGAATAAACCCATCCGCGTATTGATTGTTGAAGATTCTGAAGACGATACCCTACTGCTTGTGCGCCATTTAAAGAAAGAGGGCTATAATCCAACGTACAATCAGGTTGACACGGCTGAAGCCATGAGTGACGCTATTGAAAAACAAACATGGGATGTTATCCTGTGCGACAATGCCATGCCCGGTTTTAGTG
>JASFHC010000104.1:0-7406 GCA_050123435.1 Desulfobacterales bacterium | reverse complement strand
TACAAAAAGTCAAAAAGCCGATTCACTTAATACTACGGGCATTTATTCCTTGATGCGAAATCCTTTGTATTTTGGAAATTTTTTCATGTTTTTAGGGGTTACACTGTTTGTCCGCTTGTGGTGGGTCAGTGTAATCTATGGGCTTGCTTTTTGGCTGTATTACGAAAGAATAATATTCTCCGAGGAAGCGTTCCTCGAACAGACATATGGTGAAGATTATCTGGACTATGCAAAGCGAACACCTGCATTTATCCCAAATTTTAATAACTGGAAGCCACCCAGCCTGCCTTTTTCATTCAGGCATATCTTAAAAAGAGAGTATTCCGCTTTTTTTGCGATGATTGCATCTTTTACTGTCCTAGAATTTGTTGGCGACTATATCGTAGCCGGAAAAATAATAATCGACAACCTATGGCTTTGTCTGTTTGTAGGCGGGTTCGTAGTATACATCACACTAAGAACACTAAAAAAGAAAACAAAAACCTTGCATGTTGAAGGAAGATAGCCGAAAATGAACTTGACACGGTGATTCTTATGCTTAGTTTTTCGGAACTTATTTTCTGAAGTAAAGGATCTCTGATTGTTTCCGCTCAGCGTTTTGCAAAGGTCTCTCCGTGAATGATATAAAGCACACCATAAAACCGATCGATCTCAGCAACGCCCAGATGCTGAACATCAGTCGCCGCGGCGACGGCCGGCAGCAGGTATTAAAAGTGGTGCAGGACGAAAAGTTCGTGGTTCTAAAATGCTACGGTCTGAAGCGGAATCGGCTGAAGGTGCTGTTCCGGCAGCTCGGCTCCCTTTTTCTTGTACGAAAGTCCTCAATCACTTCCAAAGCCAGATACAATACCGAGCTTGACGTGCTTTCGCTCTGGAAGCGGGAGGGCTTCGACGTGCCGGAGGTTTACCCCCTGTCCGAACTTCCTCAGGATATCCCCTATTGCATCGCCATGGAGTACATCCCAAGTCCCACATTGGTAGAGGTGCTGCAGGACGATCAAAAGTCCCTTGTGTTCAAGAAGGAAATCATGGCCAGGTATGCCCAGGTCTGGGGGAAACGGCATGCCCGTGCTCTCGAACTCCGAGAACCACGATTGCTTCAGGAAAACCCCACCCTGTCTCACGTGTTCGTCTCGCGGGACCGGCTGGTCCACTTCGACTTCGAGATCGTGTTCACTCGGAGAAAAGATCTAAAGCGGCTCGTCCGGAGGGAAATTGTGGGGATACTCCGTTCCATGTCAAAGGCAAGTGGTGATAGTTTCTCTCCGCTGCTCGATACGCTTCTCGAAGCCTATCCGGATCTATCCCACTTCCGACAAACAGCTTGGGAGCTTCTTCTCTATGGAACCGTGCCGGTGATGGGCTGGACAGCAATATTCCACCGGCTCACGCGGAGAAAAAAACGTTACAGTAAGCGGATGAATTTCACTAAAACGCTGGCCAGGGCTTTGAAATCGAGGTGTAACCTGTGTAGAGGTCGTTCCGGATCGGTATGCTCTTGTTCACCTTTCTAACCGGTCTCCTCTTCTCCTCCGAAAATTCGGATGAAAAACACACCTTTCCCGATCCGGACTTAGACCGCTTTCCCTTCTACAAAAACTTAAATAGATACGCTAAAGGCTAAGATTCATCCTGAGCACAAAAGAAGAATCTCGATTGGTTCCTCCCAGCGTGGAAAGCTCGTGATCCGCAATGGTTTTGACCCACCCTGCCGTTACCTTCAATCCGGGTTGCGGATACCAATTCAGGTTCAAGGTGGCCGTCCGTACTTCCTGGGTTGATGGATTATACGTTGTCAGCCCACTATCGAACAGCCCGCGATCAATGTCGGCATTGGAATAGCGAAATGCCACCTCTAAGCATCCCAAGGGATCCAAAAACTTTAAGAAATCAAAAACTTGCTTTTTGTCCTCAGGCCGATCATCTAGCATGGGGAGTAGCCATCTTCCCCGCTCCCATCGCATTCGCTCTCCAGTGATATTCCACGATGCGTATGCAGACCATGAGGTCAATTGATCAAAATCCTGTGGAAGGGCATTACCGACTTTCACGTCCTGAATCTCGCCATCTACCCGTTCAGCACCCATTCTGAATGGCCCCCAGTACCAGCCGAATTCGGCGTGTATCCATCTGGCTGAATCGCCATCCAAATCTTGGGTTGTAAAAACCGTGGATCTCAAAGGCGTCTGTAAAAAGATTTCGTCATCATAATCCGGGCTCCAAGCAAAACTCAAACCCAAAAACCCGTCTTTTAGCAAATTGTACTCGAATCCTCGCATCGGGAATACAACTGTCCGAATGGAACACTGCGGCTCTGATTTCCGGTTGCCGTCAAGATCAAAGCCTTGACCCGCTGTGACGGATCCCTGGTACCAGATAGCGCTGTCCCATAACAAACCGTCAACTTGCAAGCCAAGATCGTATCGACCATCCAGATACGAACTGAAACCATAGTCTATGGATGGAAAATCTTCCGGGCGGGTTGCAAATTCACTATTCAACGCCACTCGGATCTGGCCCACCTTCACCTGTAATGCCGGAGTAATATCCCAACCTGCCCATGCTTCGTACAGATTGTTTTTCGTGTCTATGCCCAGTAGATCCGGTTCTATGTAAAAATGGAACTTGTCGCCATATCTTCCGGTTATTCGTAAATTAACAGTTTCCCACCTGAGGCCGCTGTCTTTCTTGTTATCCTTGTCATATTTGATGGCATCCACTGCCAGTAGACCTCCGAGATGGATTTTCCAACCCTTCCATTCCGTATCCAGCCCCCGCAGCATCTTCCATTGAAAATATGAAGAGTGCTCGTATTCAAGGGAGGGCGCGGTCTCAGCGTTTAGTCCAGAAACGAATGCAAAACACGTCAATAGCCAGAACCAGATAAAAAGATAATTTTTCATGGCTTTCCTCCACACCTATTCATTTTCATTTTGACGGTATGAACCACTGCCCCCCCCCGACGGGTTTTGTTTTTCCTAAATATACGGTCCGAATCCTTGCCGGGGCAAAGGGTCAAGTTTATATGAGTTTATTAAACTTCATTAACAATACCTTACGGCAACAAAATTGCAAGGAGATTAAATTAGGATTAAAAAAATTTAATCTGCTTATAACTCTACCATAACTTCCTGATGCAAGTAGAAAGGGACAGAGCTATCGAAAAAATTGTACCACAAGAGAAGAACGGCGATTTTAAAACCGTTTTAAGACATTGGCCATCGTCAAGGTATGGACCTGATTAACATGATAGGCGTGTCTTTTGATTACGGGATGCTGTTTCCGACGGTCATCTTAGTCGGACGCTTTCCGAAAAGAATCGAAGTGCGATTACCTTCTTGACACAACAACCTCATTTCTCTATAGTTATGAAATCACAATAAAAAGTGTTTTCATTAAGATATCAACATCTTATAATTATATCAGTAAAATTTTATGTATCAAATTAATACTTATAATTCATATCAATTTGGATCACTTTCGGATATACCCGACCAGCAACTGAACCAACTTATTAGACTCTTTAATTCGCCAAAAAATAGGGTTAATTCAACTCTTTGTGGAAGAACCTCCACAACAGTTGCCCGACTTGAAGGTATAGGATCCGTGGTTATTAAATATTACCGAAGGGGAGGAGCCATTCGACTTTTGATCAAAAAACGCTATCTCAAATGTGGAAAAACGCGCTGCCAGATTGAATTTGACCTGTTACAGAAAGTCAGAAGTTTAGGTATAAATGCCCCTGAGCCGGTTGCCTTTGCTTATAGAGGCCGCCTGTTCTATCAATGTTGGCTGGTAACCCGAGAGATCCAAGACCATCAAACACTTGCCCAATTAAGTCGTTCAAATGAAGAACGGGCTCGTATGGCAATGAAATCAGTCATTAAGCAAATTTCAATGCTCATAAAAAATAAAATTTTACATGTGGATTTGCATCCCGGCAACGTAATAGTGGACAATCAAAACCAAATTTACCTTCTTGATTTTGACAAGGGGGGTATTTTCCCCGGAGATAAAAATGTGCTGACGACTCGATACCTGCATCGCTGGAATCGGGCAATAAAAAAGCATGGGCTACCGGAGATGCTCAGTGAAATTAATAACTTTAACTGTCTGTAATACCTACTAAAAATATAGATTAAAAGAGACCTTTGGAAAATGTTCAATTTTGTTCAAGGCCAAGGAAGGCGAAAATTTTAACCACAGGAATACATTAAGTATTTTGAGGATTAAAATTTGAGCCTGACGCAGGGATTGAGCAAAAGGGGGCGTTTTGAAAAGGTCTCTAAAGCTTAGTTATGGATAAAGCCACCTCTAAAATACCATCCACAGCACCTTCGATTCTCATCATTCTGATGGGATCTATAGGAGATGTAGCACGTGGCCTGTGCCTGGTGTCACATATCAAAAACTATCTGCCGGGAAGTAGGGTAACATGGCTTGTAGAGCCAACATGTTCGGAAGTGGTCCGTTTACATCCACGCATTGACAAAGTGATCGTGTTTAACAGACCCAGAAATTTTTTAGGCATACGAGATTTGTATAAAGACTTATCCCGAGAACACTTCGACATCACCCTGGATCTTCAGCGTCACTTAAAGAGCGGCTTTTTCTCTTTTCTTTCCGGAGCGAAAAGACGAATTGGTTTTAACCGACGAAATTCAGGGGAATTTAACTGGATCTTTAATAATGAACACATCCCTTATGTCAATGATGAGCTTGAGCTGCCCAAATTGCATCATTATCTTAAATTTACAGAATACCTGGGGTTATCTAAGCCTGTTTCTCTTGACTTCGGTTTTTCCTGCCTTGACGAAAAATCTAAGTTGCCGGATATTATCGCTAAAATAAGCGAACCCTTTATCGCAGTGGTAATGGGATCATCCTGGGGATCCAAAGACTGGTTTTTTGAAGGATACTATCGACTGACAAAAAATATTCTTACTTCAATAAAAGGAGCGGTTGTGCTGCTTGGTGACGGCTCACAAGTATTATCCGCAACAAAACTGTGCCAAAAAGTTGGCTCACATGAATTAGTTAATCTTGTGGGGGAAACGTCCATTCTTGAACTTGTGGCCGTGCTTAAGGCCGCTGTAGCCGGTGTAGGTCCGGACTCGGGACCGGGTCATCTGGCAGCAGCGGTGGGAACTCCCTATGTATCTCTTTTCGGTCCAACATCTCCTATGCGGGCAGCACCCTATAACTGTGAACATCTAGTGGTTCAATCCGGGATAAGCTGTGTTTCCTGCTATAAAAAGAAATGCCCTGACCTCGACAGTTTATGTATGAGGCGTATCAGCGTCGAAGCGGTCCAGGAAAAACTTTTTGTAGCGCTCGAAACAGCTGGTGCCTAATTACCTGTTTTGACTTTAAGAATTTAAAAGATGAACGTCGAACATCGAATAATGTATTCTACCATTTATAATAAAGACAAAGCGAAGCGCCTTCCACATTCGATGTTTGACGTTGAAGGTTCGATGTTCACCCGACTTCGGCGACGCCAGAGGCGACCAGGGTTCGATGTTCAAATTGTTGCATCTGAAATTACGACGAAACCTTCATATCACGTTGAAATTATGTATTTAGGTCAGGAGTTCTTAAATTGTGATTGTTCAAGGTATAAGTCCTTGGAGCCGGCTTTTGATAAAGGATTGAAAAGCCATATCGTTTTCTCCAAAAGAAATCTCTATCCCTATAATGACCAGGTGGATGGGCCATTCTATTTTATGAGCAATCCGAACATAATCTTTTTCTGTAGTAAAAATAAATTCAACCGATAGATCCGTTGCTGATTTCAAAATTTTATCAAGTTCTTTATCCAAATATTGGTGATGGTCTGGGAATTCTATAAAATTTTCCAATTTACATTTAAAACTCTCAATTGTTCGTCGAAAATCATCATTGCTTGCTATCCCGGAAAAAGCAAACACCCTTTTATTTTTAAAGATGTCAAAATCGTACTTGGATGAAATAGTTAGTCTATCTTGCGATTGCTCGCTGTTTCCCGTAACAATTTTATAAATATATGGAGTATGAGATGAATGAAAAATCGGCGTTCTCGGAACAACGCTTTTTATCTGATCCAAATCCGCTGGCTTTTCAACATCCGATCGGGTTAAAATCACAGCGTCTCCACGCAACAACGCAGAAGCGGTTTCTCTTAGGGAGCCTCTAGGAAAAAGATAATTATTGCCAAACGGCTCTTTACTGTCTAAAAGTACCAGGTCTAGATCTCTATGGAGCTTTACATGTTGAAATGCATCATCAAGCAGTAAAACATCCGGTTTAAATTCCTGTATCGCCAATCTGCCGGCCTTAAAACGGTTTTGACCCACGATAACAGGTACGGTTTTTAGTCTCTGGGCGACCATAACTGGTTCATCGCCTGCTGTATCCGGCCCCATACAAATTATACGCCCGTCAGCTACCACTCCACCGATCTTTTCTGCTCGGCCTTTATACCCCCTGCTGATAATTGCAACATCATACCCAAGACCTTGTATAAGCTCCGCGACGTAAATGGTCATGGGTGTTTTACCCGATCCGCCAACCGTAAGGTTACCAATGGAAATAACCGGGCATGGAAGCCTTCTTGACTGCAAAATCCCTTTTTTGTATAAAATTTCCCTTAGCTGAACTATTCCACCGTAACCAATTGATATTGAAAAAAGAAAAAGTTTAAGGAATAGGGATCCGCTTTCCTTTCCGCCAGTCATAATCTGTTGGATTTCTCTGTTAACCTTTCCTGGAATCGCCATAATTTCGTCTCTATCTTGCTTGGCACAGACGGTTCAGAATCTTAAGATGTAGAATAGATGAAGGTAAAACAATAAAATATAAAGAAACAAACGAGCATGGATAGAAAGTTCCAATGCCCATTGTTTTGAAAAAGAAGGTTCCATCTGAAAAACCACAATGATTCCCAATCAACCGCTCTAAGGGATGGCACGAAACGGTTTACCTTCTGGCAATATCTTTTATATGGTTCTCCAAACAATGGCTGTAATTTGGCTTCTTCTCGTTTTACACGATTGACCATATAAAAATAATAAACCACCGTAAACATAAAGAGTATCCAACCATTACCTAAAAGGAGCAAAACACCCAACAACAAAAAGAAACGGCCGATGTACATGGGATTTCTCATCAACACATAAGGTCCTTTAACTGCAAGCATCTTATTTTTATCCAAAGAAGCAAAGCACCAAAGTTGGATCAATTCACCGAAGAAAGCCACTATACATCCAACTGCAAACCAAGCGGGGTTGATGTTCAGTATTAAAATTATAACGGCAATCAAAAAAATCGGATACCGTAACTTTAATAAAACATATCTGATTGTTTTGTTATTGAAAATCTCGTGGATCCGCTTCACCACATTATCGACCATTTTACCTCCCTTAAAT
>JASFHC010000103.1:0-7434 GCA_050123435.1 Desulfobacterales bacterium | reverse complement strand
GAGCACTTCATCAAGGCGGTAGAACAGCTCCAAAAACCGCTGGTTGTTCTTAAGTCGGGTCGCACGCCCAAAGGCAAGGTGGCCGCCGAATCCCATACCAAGGCACTGGCAGGTGCTGATGCAATCTATGACGCACTTTTTGCCGGATATAACATCTGCCGCGCCTATACTCTGGAGGAATTTTATGATTTTGCCAAGGCTCTGGCTTATCTGAAACCGCCGAAAGGCAACCGTATTCTTTTTATTACAACATCCGGCGGCGCTGCTATTCTCGGCACAGATCAGGCGGAACAGGAAGGTCTTGATGTTTCTCCTCTTTCTGAAGCGGTTGTGGCGTCCATCACCCCGCTTATTCCAGCCCACGCCATAAAGTCAAATCCTATTGATCTAACCGGTGATGCTACCGCCCAAATGTTCAGTGACGTTATGGAGGTCACTCGGAAATATTACGACACTCTGGGAGTGATTTTTGGCGACCCCGTGGAAGATGCTTCCCGTGTGGTAACTCCCGGAGCCAATGAGCTGGTTATTTTTCTTGGCGGAGCAGATGTGGAACGCCATGAACGTGAACTCATGCATCTTAAAGGGATACCTGTATTCCCCACACCGGAGCGTGGGGTAAAAGCACTTGCCAGGGTTATTAAACGAAAAGACCTGGCGCCGCCACAAAAACCCACACTCACTGTTCCCGTAGCCGGCCATCAATTGTCGCCATACCAGGCACTCATCCGCGTTTCCGAACATGGTTTGCCCTGCATCGGCTTTGGGCAGGCAGACGGTCCCGAAAGCGCTGTGGAGATAGCCCTTGAGCAGGGATTTCCCGTGGCTCTCAAAATCAGCTCTCCGGAGATTCTCCATAAGAGTGATATCGGAGGAGTACGTCTCAATCTTGATTCTCCTGAAGCTGTAAAAAAGGCCTATCATGAAATAGTGGCAGCGACACGTCACGCAGAGCCGCAAGTCACTGCAAAAAAAGTGCTGGTAAACAAGATAGCCCCTCCCGGACTGGAAGTCATCGTGGGAATGAATCGTGACCCACAGTTCGGCCCGGTCATCCTCTTTGGGCTTGGGGGCATTATGGTGGAAATTTTTCAGGATGTAACCCTTGCTCTCCTCCCCTTAACCCGTGACCATGCGCTTGTAATGATCCGAAACATCAGAGGGAATAAACTCCTTTCGGGTTACAGAGGTCAGCCGCCCGTAGATGAACAGGCTCTGGCAGACTGCATTCTGGCGGTGGCCAACATGGCTGAAACCCATCCTGAAATCGTCGAGATCGATCTGAATCCGGTTTTTGCCTATCCGGATGGAATATTGGTTGTAGATGCTAGAGTTATTGAAAAAGAAAAAAGTGATTAAGGAAAATACAATTATGTCTCTATCTCAAAAATTTGTCCTACGACTCATGAACCAGTTCCCCATGTTGCAATATTTTACCGATCGCCCCTTTGGTATAGAGATTGAATTCTACGGACTGGACTATGTTCTTGCTCCGATTGATAATAATATCATCAAGCCCTACTGTATTTCATCTCGGGCCAAAGACGGCCGGAATATCCAGAAACTTTATAACGATTTAAAGATTCCCATCGGGGCTGACAGAAAATCCTGGCACTTTGAGAAAGACGGATCCGTCAGAGGTAAAGGACATACTCAATTCGGCGCCGAGCTGACCAGTCCGATTTTAAGCGGTATCACAGGTCTGATCCAAGCGTACAACGCATTCCGGTTCCTCTGTAACATCCAAGGCATTGATATTGACGATAGCTGCGGTTTCCACGTCCATCACGGTGTAGATCCAAAAGTGTTTACCTGCAAACACTTACAAGAGCTCGTTCGCTTGGTTTACCCGATAGAAGAGTACTTTTACCTTCTTATTCCGGGAGACCGGCAGAATGCAGAAACCTGTAAACCAATGGAAATCGATGTAAAGGCCTTTCTGGACGTTTGCGACAGTGAATCAGAAAAAGGTAGTGACAAAATCAAACAACTATGGTATTCGTCAGAAAACCATTACGATCCAAAGTCAGCCGGATATCCGCGTTACGATAAAACCCGCTATCACGGCCTGAATCTCCACTCATACTGGTATCGCTCCACAATTGAATTCCGCTACCACTCGGCTGTACTGCACAATATTGATGAAGCCATGGAGTGGATCATTTTCACCCAGCTTCTCATAGAGTTGAGCCAGGGGCATGTCCCTGATATCTATTTTTACCCCGAAGCCAACAAATGGCTGAATGCAATTTATATGATCTACGAGAATTTTGGATATGAAAGCTGTATAAAGCGACTGGCAAACTAGCCCGAACCACTCATGATGGAGTGTTGGGGTGTTAAAACCATCACCAAATAAATATCTCGGAAAATCTATATATTACTGAAAATATAAGATTTTATAAAGCTCATTATAAAAAGGAAGGCGATCATGTGTGACATTTTCGCCATATCCGCAGGCTATAGACATACGCCCAAAAAATATCTGCCCATCTTTGCGGAAAAAGGCAAACAAAATATGAATGGCTGGGGCATCGGTTTTTTTCGCGGCGATCAGGCGTTTATGGAAAAATCGGAGGAACAGGTATTCAGCCAGGAGCAGGTCCATGAAAGTTTTCAGAGGCTAGCAAGGGTCATCAACAGCCGGATTATTATTTCCCATATAAATTGCCCCAAAAGTGGCGGCCACCATATTGAACATCGCCATCCGTTTAAGCTCTCCTTTCTGGATCATAGCTGGCTTTTTGCCCAGGTCGGAATTGTTGAAAGAATTGAAGAATACCGAACCACTGGAGAACCTCGCCTGGCAGCCGATGTCTATACCGCCAGAATCTTTGAATATTTAAGAGATCGAATGGTTTTGCTGCATAATCAAAACCCTTATATCAGTCTTTACATGGCTCTGCGGATCAGCATTCAAAAACTTGCGTCCGACTATCCGGGTGACTACGCCCTTTTTCTGGCCAATGAATCTGTGCTTTTTGCTTTTTGTAACTACAGACAGTTAATGCTTCTCAAAGAGTCTGAAAGTATGGGCGATATCCTGTTGATCACCTCGGTCAAAGAAGGTCTTAGCCAAAGCAAATGGCAACAGATTATGCCGGATCCGCAATCTCTTGGAGAGCTTTTGGTCATTGCCGGCCCGGATGTGTTATATGCCGGAGATGTTTGAAATCAAATTAGTGTCCATCCATAAATATGGACACAAATTAATCCTGTTACCCTGTCAATAAAATGTGTGACCTTTTTGCACTTTCTGCAAAGAAAGATTATTCAGCTCCAAAATCCCTTCCTATTTTTGCTGTTAAAGCAAAAAAAAATATGGATGGCTGGGGCATCGGCTATTACAGAAAAAATCATGCTTTCATAGAGAAATCAGCTAAGCGCGTTTTTGCTTCCGGGTATGTTCACGACAGTTTCCAGAAATTAGCCCGGGTGGTAAAAAGCAGAATTATTATCTGCCATGTCCGTTTTCGTACCAGCGGCCTAATAGACGATTGCCACGCCCATCCCTTTGTCCTCAGATTCGGCGGTCACGACTGGATATTCGCCCATAACGGAAAAGCACCGGCCATTGAATCGTACAAAAGCAACAATACTTCCATTGAGGAAGCCTTGAGCGACTCGGCCAGAGCCTTTGAATATCTCCGGGACCACCTGTTGCGTTATTACCGGAACGCAACCCGACTTCCAACGCTCTTCCAGGCCTTGTGCCGAGGTACGGAGCGAATGGTTGAAGAGTATCCCGGTGAATACAACTTCCTGCTGTCCAATGGACGGAGTCTTTTTGCCTTCACCAACCATCGCCAGTTAATGTTCCTCAAAGGGAGTAAAAAGCTGGAAGGTGCCCTGCTTCTTACAACACTGGCGCGAGGTCTCAGCAATGAAAAATGGACTCGGGTAGCCAAGCCAACAAATCGCAGGGGCATACTTCTGGCGGTTTCAGGAACAGATATAATTTTAAAACAATCTTTGTAAACTGGCAAAATTATGCAAGGGTGTAAATCAGGACTGTTGTTTGCTAAGATCGCCATGGATTTTTGGTTTCAGGTGTCAGGTGTCAGGTGTCAGTGGCTACGGTTCAGAATAAATGACACTGTTAATTCAACATTAGCTGCCAACAAATTCTTTGTCTTTATTTTGAATTGCACCCAGCATACACTGCGGATAACAGGTTAAGATTAAAAGATAAAATAACCATTCAAAATTGCCTGTATGACATTAAATATTCTTTTAAAAATGGCTCAAATAAGCTTGGATTTAAGCCCAAATAAAGTGAGACTTAGCAAGTTGTGTTCACTATTCCTGACACCTGACACCTGACACCTAAAAAAAGTTTCGGAGCCACGCTTTGTCAATAGACAAGGATCACCGTTTACCATCAGCCTTGATTTACACCCGTGGTGCAACAGACCTAAAGCCCTTCTATTTTCTCGGCTATAATTTTCGGCAGGGGTATGGCCTTCCAGGTGTGATCGATGGCCACAAAGGTGACACTCCCCTCGGCAGCCAGCCGAGTCTCCGGAGGACGGTAAAATTGAAACTGAAAAACAATGGCCTTTTCCTTAACTTCCTTGATGGAAGTGTGCATCTCGAGCAAATCACCATAGTAGGCCGGTATAAAAAAGCGACAATCAGCCGCGACTTTGGGCATGCCAAATTTTTCTTCCTGGTTACGGAAAAATGTTTTCGGTGATATCCCTATGTGACGCAGAAATGCTTCAATGCCTTGATGAAAATAACGAAAATAGGCAACAAAGTAAACAACGCCATACGGGTCGGTATCGCCAAAGAGAACCTGTACGTTGGTTTTATGAACAAGCATATTGCACCTCCTGTAAGATAGTTCGCTCTGCCCAAAATTGGAATGTTTTAAATAGAGACCATGCCCCAACAAATTACTTTATTTATCCCGCTGATAGCGGTATAGATTTTCAGAAACGTCACATAACACCAATTCATATAAAAAAGAGGTAATGATGCAATTGCTCAAATCTTTTGTTTTGGCCTTTATACTTATGCTTATCTCCCTGAATCCGCCGGCTTGGGCCGATGAAAATGCCAGGATCGAAATGGTTCGATTGCAAACTGCCGACGGGATCACCCTAACGGGTGTTTTACGCCAACCCCTAACGGCTCGGGATAACGCCGGTGTGGTAATGATCCACGGTTACAGCGGTAACTTCTACTCGGGCATCATGGCCTTTCTCCCGGAAGCCCTCTCTAATTGCAGTTTTGCGACTCTGGCACTAAATATGCGCGATCATGATCGGGGGCCTAAAAAAAACCGGTTTGAAGATAACCGTTATGACATTGCTGTAGCGGTGGATGAAATGGCCCGGCTCGGCTACAATCCTATATACCTTTTCGGCCACAGCATGGGCACCAACCGTGCGCTCTACTACGTTGCGACAACCGGTGATTCCAGGATTAAAGGCGTGCTTCTGACCGGCCCTCCCGGCAATTTGTTCGCATGGAATGTAAGCGTATTCGGTCTGGAAGCTGCAAGCCAGGTTCTCAGCCAGGCCCAGGGTCTTGTAGCCAGGGGTAAAGGAGACGAATGGATGCTGATCAATTTAGGACCTCTGGGCAAAGCACTTTACACCGCTAACCATGTGGTTAGCCTCAGGGGCCCGAAAACAGTTTCCGATCCCTACAAAAACATCAGTCGAATTTTCAAGCCAATCCTGATCATCCATGGCCTGGCCGACCGCCTGGCAAATCCTGACGTGACTGACAGACTCCTCAAAAGCGCAGCACCGGGAATCCATGTTACAGTGGTAAAAATTCCTGGTGCGAATCACGGTTTTAGAGGTCATCGCCAGGATCTTGTCAACGCCGTAAACAAGTGGCTCATTGAACAGACAAATCGTTAACTCGATCGCTCAAGATCGCGAATCAGCCTTTTAACATCTGGTTTTGATATTCTGATGTTAACTTTTCCTTTTTGAAATATGATCTATCCTTGAAATCATTTAGTTGCCTGACCCGAACAATATGTATCTAGTGCCCAGAAGTGGTTTCAAAACCTTCAATAAGGTTCAAAGTCAATGCGGAACAAGGGATTCAAGCGCAGAAATATATTTAATATTTCGAGTATTGAATCCCTCGGTCCAATACAGAAATTGGGCCTGAGAGGAGGTTTTGAAACCACTTCTAAGAAATTTCATGTAGACTTTTACGCACTTGCGAGTAGATATCGGGAGCCATGACCAGAAGGTGATCATTGATCTTTTGACCGTCCAGGTATTCGTTAAGGAAAAAATCACTCCCATCGATCTTGCAGATTTTTCCTCCTGCCGCCTGTAGAATGATACCGGCTGCAGCAAGATCCTGGTACGACTCGTTCGCAATGACAGCAGCTTCCGCGCGACCCATGGCAACATAGCATATGTGAGCACCCGTACATCCCAGATCGCGGATTTTACCCGGAAATGTGGATCGATAACGGCGGTGAAACCGGGAGTAGGTGAAAAGAAGGCTCTCGTCGTTAATATTTTTTTGGTCAGATACGTGGATTTCTTCTTTTCCCAGAAAAGCTTTTTGTTCGGCCTGTGCATAAAAAAGATCGCCCGTTGCAGGCATATAAAATATACCGAAAACGGGCCAAAAATTTTCGATAAGTGCAAGAGAAGTTCCCCAGATGGGAATCCCTGCTTGAAAATTTGCAACACCATCTAAGGGATCGAAGATCCACAAATAACGCTTTTCATCATGAGTATAGTCTTTGTTGGCCTGATTGTTTCTAAACACCTGATGCTCGGGGAAACGACTATTAAGTTGATCCTCAAAAAATCCCATCAGATGAAAATCAGCTTCTGTAACCAGATCTTCATCGAATTTAATATTGGGGTTTCCTTTACCATAATAGGAAAGAGCTTCTTTACCTGAACTGTGGACAACTTCCATTGCAAATTGAGTTAAATTTTTAATCCCATGATGCTTTATACCCATTTTCACTCCTTGTTCAAAAAACAATTTGACGAGAAAACACAGTAAAACGCTAAAAATCTCCCAGCGGTCTTTTAAATGTAAATTTGGCAGGATCTACGACCAGTTTCCGGCATGCGATTTTGGTGTTTCCTCCCAGAGCTGAAAATGGTAGAGATACAATAAAAATGGCGCTGCCCGCCACAGTGGCAACGATTCCCAGGGGCCTGACAACGAAAAAGTCAGCCGCCATGGCTTCGGCGCTGGCATTGTTATCCATAGTCTTGCTTTGTGCAAGAGCTAAAGCGCCGAATGGAATAAAGATCACAATTGCAATTAACAACAAGATCATGGATCGTTTTCGTATTTTATGCATATGTTCCTCCTTTAACACATTGAATGCTTTTTATGAAATTAATTAGAAGTGGGTTCTGTTTATCCTTATTTTGATACGGTTGAAAAATATTGATGATAGCGCTATATTTTGTCTGCATTGAGATCAAT
>JASFHC010000102.1:0-7456 GCA_050123435.1 Desulfobacterales bacterium | reverse complement strand
AACGCACAAACAGTTTCAGAAAGCTTACTGGTCACCGGGTTCCCTTATGATCTGATAGATTGTTTCAATCCCCTGATGACCCGTTTTTCAAAATGCTTGAAAGCCTCTCAGGGACTACGTAGACTCGGATCAGCCGCCATCGACCTTTGTTTTGTTGCCTGTGGGCGATTTGACGGATTCTGGGAACAGAATTTAAAGCCCTGGGACACCGCAGCCGGGGAACTGATTGCAAGAGAAGCAGGAGCAACCATAACAGATTTTGCAAACAAACCCTTTAATATTTACAAAAAGGAAATTCTTGCAACCAACGGTCACGTTCATGAGGAAATGCTTTCATTGTTGGAGTTAAAGGATAAAACATGAAAAAGGAATTGATGACTAAAATCTCTTTTGACAATCATCTTGGATGTTTCGGTAATTTCAATATCGATGATCCGATCTGCAAAAAATTTTGTGCGTTACGGCTTCGGTGTGCCATAGACCGAAATAAAAATACCCGGATGGAGATATTGGAGGATTTGTTATCTTCGGGTGAAATGTTTATTAAAATACAATAACTTTAGTTTTTCAAAAAATATAACACGTAAGCTTATTTGAAAAATTAAAGCGGTGGAAAAATCTTGCCGGGATTCAATATCCCTTTAGGGTCGAAAACTTTTTTTATTTTTTTCATCAGGTTAAGTTCAACAGAACCGATCTCTTTTTCGATGTATGCGGCTTTTGTTATTCCAACCCCGTGCTCACCAGAAATTGTCCCCCCGAGTTTTAGGGTATAGTCGAACAGAATATCAATTGCGTCCTCAGCTTTTTTCAGTTCCGTTTTATTCTTCTTGTCAAGCATTATATTAAAATGGATGTTCCCGTCACCGGCATGTCCGAAACTCACCATTGTAAGCCCGGTTTCCTCCTTTAAGGAATTTATTTTTCTAACCATATCAGGAATTTTACTTCTTGGAACAACAATATCCTCATTGATCTTATCCGGGGCGTACTGGAACAGGGCCGGGGAAATCGCCTTGCGTGCTTTCCAAAGATCATCGATCTCCTGTTTACTCTCTGCTATTTTAATACGCTTTGCGCCCGAGGATATACACACCGTTTTTAATTGCTCTATAAGCACCTCAGTCTCATGAACTCTTCCGTCAACTTCTATCAGCAGCAACGCTTCGGCTTCAACCGGCAAACCAATTTTTAGCCGGCTTTCTGCACACCGAATTGAAGCATTATCCATAAATTCTATGGTTCGAGGAATGATACCGCTCCTAATGACTTCTGAAACCGTTTCCGCCGCCGTATCCAACTTGTCAAAAACAGCCGTCATAGCTCTTACGGCTTCAGGAAGGGGCAAGAGACGCAAGGTTATTTTGGTAATTATCCCAAGGGTCCCTTCGGATCCAATAAGAAGCCGGGTCAGATCATATCCCACCACACCCTTGCTGGTTTGCACGCCGGTGTGTATAATTTCACCGGTTGGAAGAACCGCTTCAAGTCCCAGCACATAATCTCGGGTAACACCATATTTAACCGCCCGAGGACCGCCTGCACATTCTGCCATATTTCCGCCCAGAGTAGCAAATTCCGAGCTTGACGGATCTGGTGGGTAGAAAAGTCCTTCTCTTTCAACAGCCTGGTGAAAATGGCCGGTAACAACACCGGGTTCCACATGGGCAATAAGATTGTCCTTGTCAATTTCAAGAATACGATTAAAACGAGCCATCACAAGTATTACGCCTCCTCTGACGGCAAGAGATCCGCCGGTCATCCCGGAGCCGGAGCCGCGGGGAATCACAAAAAAACCCTCTGAATCCGCAAGATTTAATATGGCGGATATTTCTTCGGTATTGCCAGGGAATACGATGGCATCGGGAAGATAGGTGCGGGCAGTTGCATCGTATGCATAACAGACAAGATCCTCTTTATTCCTGCTACAGTTGGATTTTCCCACTATATTTTGAAGTTTTCTGAATGTAGTATCTGTGAGTGTCAATGTTGACGGTCTCCTTAAAAGTCAGATTTTGATGGCAAAGTAAAAAGTTCCAAATTCAAGGCGCGCAAATTCCGAGGAATGAGACGTACATATAGTACGTCGCAGTGACGAGGAATGCAGCGCAACGCAGAAGTTGGACTTTTTACGAAGCCATCAAGGTTAAAATTTACCGGATTCGAGTCTGTGGCAGAGAAACTCAACCTGTTTCTGCATTGGGCCGTTTCCTTTTAATCCCCGTTCAACAGCGCCGATGGAATGAAGGGCGGTGGCATGGTATCTGTTGAAACTTCTCCCTATGGACTGAAGAGGAGAATCGGTATATCTGCGTGACAGATAAATCGCTATCTGCCTCGGTCGAACAATAGATTGTTTGCGAGAGCTGGAAACAATGTCAGCAACGGAAATATTATAATATTTACAAACCAGTTTCTTAATGGCATCTATTGTAATGTTTTTTCGGTGACGTACGATATTCCTAACAACACTTTCGGCGAGCATAAGGTCAACCGGTGATCCCAAAAGAGAAGATTTTGCGGTAACTCCGATAAGGCCGCTTTCCAGTTGCCTCACATCCTCAGTGAGTTCAGCAGCCAAGTAATGGATCACATCTTCCGGCAATTTATGTCCGATATACTTTGCTTTTCTTTGCAATATTCTGACTCTTGTCCTGAAGTCCGGCGGATCTATGTTCGAAATAAGAGAGCATGAGAGCCGTGATCTTAATTTATCATTGAGTTTCGGTATTTCTGACGGAAGACAACAGCTCGAAAAAATTATTTTCTTTCCGGATTCAAACAGGGTGTCCAGCGTTAATGCAAGTTCGATTTGGGTCCTTTCCTTGCCGCTAAGGTAATGAACATCTTCAATCAGCAATACGTCACATTGATTTCTGTATTTTCCCTTGAACGTATTGATGGAGTCATGCCGAAAAGCATGAATCATTTCATTGCTAAAGTCCTCGGCAGTCATATAATATACACGTTCCGAAGGAGATTCGGACAGGATGTGATTCCCTATGGCCTGGGAAAGATGGCTTTTCCCCATCCCGGTCTTTGACATTAAGAATAAAGAATTCTGAAGAAACTTCTTTTGTGAGGCCAGCGAGAGGGATGCGGAATAGGCAAAGTCATTATTGCCTCCTACGACAAAGTGATCAAAAGTAAAATCTTTCCGCATAAAGCGGCCGTTCTGTGGACACACATTTATATTGGGAAGCTGCAGTTGAAACCTATCATCTGCATTAGGTTTTGAACGGACCTTTGTTTCAGCGATATCGATTAACAGTCTGTATTCTTTTCCGGACACCCGTTTTAGCTCTGACTCTATCAGGGCACCATAATTGTTAAGTACTCGCTTTTTGATAAAAAAGTTGTGTGTGGATAGAACAACTGAGTCTGCGGTACATTTTATCATTTGCAACGGCTCAATCCACATCCTGAAACAGTGTTTAGGGATAGATAATTTAATAGCAGTTTTTGTCTCTTCCCAAATGGACTTCATAGAAGCTTATGTTCTCGATTTTTAAAACAGATTATCTCTTTTTTTAAAAAAAACGGTAAAAAGTGACGATAACAAACAGCATAAGAGTGTTATTGGAGGTTTGCAGGAAAACAACTAAATATAAAAAAAAGTATTTGACTATTTAATGGATCATCGCTTGTGTGTCAATCCTGATAAAATCGGTTTTTTGTTTATCTGTTATCAAGTTATTAACAATTTATATCCTATTGTTTTATAATAATAAATTGACACATAACAGGCAACTACTCTTAAATACAACCTTTTTTCAACGGCTGTTTTCTATAAACATTTTAAACATATCCAGGCTTATCCACAGAATTTCAACAATAATGTTATTTTACGAAAGCTCCTGTTTTCTTCTATTATCTTTTATTTTTTAAAAAAAATAATTTTAATTCATTATTTTATTCCAATTCATTTATGAAAAATAACAAGACATTGATATTTATGGATATGATAATTTTTATTTATTTGAATTTTTTTTTCATTCTGTAGTATAAATTTAAACTTTTATTATTTCATCCTTGTACAGGTTATTTAAGGCTATGATGATATCAAACTATCGTCCGATTATTGGGATTACCATGGGAGATCCTGTGGGAATCGGCCCGGAGATTATCCTTTTATCCCTTATAAACCCTTCGATTTACAAAGTCTGCCGGCCTCTTGTGATTGGAGATTCCCGAATACTAGGCGCAACAAAAAAAATTATCCAGAGCCGCCTTGAAATCGAATCTATAAAAAGCCCTGATGCCGGAATATATAAATGTGGAACGGTTGATGTGTTGAACATTTCCAAACTTGATCCGGACAAAATAACATGGGGCAGACCCACGGTTCAGACCGGCGGGGCAATGGTACGCTATATAACAGCTGCAGCGGATTTGGCAATAAAAGAACGTATTGAAGCAATGGTAACCTGCCCCATAAACAAAATGGCCATGCAGTTGTCCGGGTTTCACTATAGTGGCCATACCGAACTGCTGGCTGAACGTACCAAATCGAACGAATTCGCCATGATGCTTGCAGGAGATAGGCTCCGTGTGGTTCTTGTAACTATCCATGTTCCCTTAAGGGATGTTCCTGTCATCCTTTCAAGGCAAAAAATAGTAAAAACCATTAAACTTGCCTGGCAGGCTCTGAATGAACGATTTGGAATTAAATCCCCCCGCATTGCCGTCTCGGGACTTAACCCCCATGCCGGAGAAGGAGGCATGTTCGGCGACGAGGAGAAAAACATTATTGCGCCGGCAATCCATGATGCCGGAAATCAGGGCTTTTACGCTTCCGGACCATTTCCTCCGGACACTATTTTTTATCACGCAGCAAATAAACGTTATGATGCCGTTATATCCATGTATCACGACCAAGGACTTATTCCATTTAAACTGATTCATTTTAACAATGGTGTAAATACTACACTGGGGCTACCGATTATAAGAACCTCTGTTGACCATGGTACCGCTTATGATATTGCTGGAACCGGCATTGCAGACCCGGGGAGCCTGATTGCGGCGATAAATATGGCAGCCCAACAGGCGGTATTCGCCAGAAAAAGACAATAAAATTTAACCTTACGAGCTAACTTTGAATCCTGAACCTCTGAACTCGTAAACGATTGCAAATCAAAATGTTTTAGTAATTGAGAATGAACACTGAAAAAATATTTATTCGCGGTGCAAGGCAACATAATTTGAAAAACATCGATGTTGAATTACCTCGAAATAAGCTGATCGTGGTTACCGGCATCTCCGGGTCAGGAAAGTCCACCCTTGCCTTTGACACTCTTTATGCAGAGGGACAGCGCCGTTACGTTGAATCACTTTCCACATATGCACGCCAGTTTTTAGAGCGCATGGAAAAGCCGGACGTAGATACGATCGAAGGACTGTCACCCGCAATTGCAATTGAACAAAAAACAGCCAGCCACAATCCCCGGTCGACAGTGGGGACGGTCACAGAAATTTATGACTATCTTCGCCTGCTTTTTGCCAGAATCGGTACACCCCACTGTTACAAATGTGGCCAACCGATTACTTCTCAAACACTGGATCAAATTTTGGACAAAGTTATGTCTCTGAGCCAGGGGACCCGAATTGTTATTCTGTCACCTTTGGTTTCAGGCCAAAAAGGCACACATGAAAAGCTTTTTAATCGGTTGAAAAAGGAAGGTTTTGCACGCGTCCATGTTGATGGGAAAACCCTGGAAATTGAAGAGGTGGGCGGACTTGATAAAAATAAGAAACACACCATTGACGTGGTTGTGGACCGACTGGTTGTAAATGAGAAGATTAGAAACCGGCTGGCAGATTCTCTGGAACTGGCCATGTCTCAGTCAGATGGTCTTGTTACCGTAGACATTCTTGGTACGGGACCTGTTCTTTTCAGTGAAAAATCAGCATGTATATCCTGTGGTATCAGTTATCCTGAATTCACGCCGGCAAGCTTTTCTTTCAATTCTCCTCAGGGCGCCTGCCCAAAATGCGAGGGACTGGGTTCAACTACCGAATTTGATTCGGAGCTTATTATTCCAAATCGCGAACTTTCGCTTAGGGAAGGAGCAGTTGCGCTTTGGGCCAACAGAAATACGGTTCATTTTATCGAATTTTTGGATGCCTTGACTTCTCATTATGATGTTGACATCTATACCCCCTACAAGGATCTTCCGGACCATTTTAAAAATGTGCTTTTATACGGATCCGGAAATGAACGGATCAGGTTCTATTTTGAGCGAAATAATCGTCGTTTTACTTATGAAAAACGATTTGAAGGTATTATTCCTAAATTAAAAAGGCGTTATCTGGAAACAGAATCATACCAGTCCAGAGAAGAAATTAAGCGTTATATGAATTTTCGGCACTGCCCTGAATGTCATGGTGCCAAGTTAAACAGGGCAAGCAGATCCGTGAAAGTGGGTGGCCTTACCATATTCGAAACCACACAACTTTCGGTGGCAAGCGCTCATACTTTTTTTAAAAAATTAACACTGACGGGTAAAAAAGAAATCATTGCAAAAAGAATCCTGAAAGAAATCAGAGAACGGCTCGGATTTCTTGAAAACGTGGGTCTAAGTTATCTAACCCTTGACAGATCCGCATCAACCCTTTCCGGAGGAGAAGGCCAGCGAATCCGTCTGGCCACACAGATTGGATCTAAATTGACCGGCGTCCTCTATGTTCTGGATGAGCCGAGCATTGGGTTGCACCAGAGAGACAATCAGCGCCTGCTTGCGACACTTTTACAGATGCGTGATCTTGGCAATACGGTGCTTGTGGTGGAGCATGACGAGGAGACCATACATGCATCAGATCATGTTATTGATATGGGGCCCGGTGCCGGGGTCAGAGGTGGTGAAGTTGTCTTTTCCGGGCACCCGGAAGCACTTTTGAATGAAAAAAAATCGCTGACCGGTCAGTACCTTTCGGGTCGGAGGTATATTGAAGTCCCGTCCAGCCGGCGTCTCGGGCACAAAAAAAAACTTATCATCAAAGGTGCTTCTCAAAACAATTTAAAAAATATCGATGTAGAATTCCCCTTGGGCTGCTTTATATGCATAACCGGTGTGTCCGGATCGGGAAAATCGTCCCTGGTCCTGGAAACCCTGTACCATGTTCTTGCCCAGAAGCTTTATCATGCAAGGACGCCGGCGGGCATCCATTCCAGAGTCCTCGGGATTGAACTTATCGACAAGGTCATCAACATCAATCAGTCCCCCATCGGGAGAACCCCCCGATCCAATCCCGGGACCTATACCGGTGTTTTTACTTATATCAGAGAACTGTTTTCAAGAACACCCGAAGCTCGTATGCGTGGATACAAACCCGGTCGCTTCAGTTTCAATGTCAAAGGAGGAAGGTGCGAGGCCTGCCGGGGTGACGGCATCATAAAGATAGAGATGCATTTTTTACCGGATGTTTATGTTGTCTGTGATGTCTGCCGAGGTAAACG
>JASFHC010000101.1:0-7486 GCA_050123435.1 Desulfobacterales bacterium | reverse complement strand
GCCGGTAACCCCTTGGACAATAATTCCCTGGTTGTTTATCTGCCGGGCTCTTTCCGGCAAATAATCCAAAAGCGTTACCTCAAAACCCGCTCTCTTTAATCGAGCGGCGAACAAACATCCCATGGCTCCGGGGCCTACCACTAAAAAATGCATTATACGACTCCTTTTGATACACCAACGTTGTATAAAAAACAGGGCTGGTGCAGCACCATAGACTTTTACAACATTATACGAAACTCATCAATTTTTAACATAGAAAGTTAAGCCGGTCAATTATTCACATGGAGTTATGTCGTGACTGGAAAATTCGAACCCTGAACCCGTGAACGCTTACCAATTTTTATGCGTCTTGACCATTTAACGACGTTTTGATATCCACATCATAAAATTTCGCATTTTGAAAGGAATGCCTATGCTGATAACTGAGATACTGGCACGAAATGCTCGTATGTATGGCTCTGAGACAGCACTGATAGAAAGGGAGCCGGCAAAAAACCATCGTGAGGAGATCACCTGGAGAGAGTTTGACGATCAGGCCAATCAGGCGGCCCAGGCTCTGATGTCCAGGGGAATTACAAAAGGCGACCGAGTGGTCCATTTAATGACCAATTGTATCCAATGGCTGCCTATCTATTTTGGAATACTTCGTACGGGCGCCTGGGCGGTTCCTCTTAATTTTCGATTTGTGGGAAAAACCATCCGGCGCTGTGCCGAAACTGCCGAGGCAAAGGCCTTTATCTTTGGTCAAGAATTTATTGAACGCATTAATTCCATAAAAGAGGACTTGGACGGATTTGTAGAAATCTATATTTTTTTGGGTCCGGAGGAACTCAGGCCTGACTATGCCGAATCATATCAAAAAATTCTTACAGATCAACCTCCTATTGACCCTGAAGTTACAATAAAAATTACAGATGAAGCTGCCCTTTACTTTACCTCCGGAACCACAGGCAAACCCAAGGCAACACTTTTGACTCATAGAAACCTTGAGTTCTCCTGCTTTGTGGAAAACCTGCATCACCAACAAACCCACCGGGATAATTTCCTTTGTATTCCTCCCTTATATCACACCGGAGCCAAGATGCACTGGTTCGGCAATTTCATTGTGGGTGCCCGAAGCGTTATCCTTAAAGGGATCGAACCCAGGTGGATCATGGAAGCCATTTCCGAAGAACAGGTAACGGTAGTCTGGCTTCTGGTTCCCTGGGCGCTGGATATCCTTTTTGCAATCCAGAGCGGAGAAATAAAGCTAAAAGATTACAATCTGGATCAGTGGCGGCTGATGCACATCGGCGCCCAGCCCGTACCTCCCAGCCTGATTAAGGAATGGAAAAAAGTTTTTCCCCATCACCAGTATGATACCAATTATGGTCTGACCGAATGTACCGGACCCGGATGTGTGCATCTGGGGATGGAAAACATGCACAAGGTCGGTTCCATAGGCTTGCCCGGTTTTGACTGGGAGATCAGGATTGTAGACAACATGTTGAATCCTGTGGCTCAGGGAGAGCCCGGCGAGTTAATGGTCAAGGGGCCCGGTGTTATGAAAGAGTACTACAGAAATCCGGAGGCTACCCGGGACGTTTTAGTGGACGGATGGCTGTTAACCGGCGACGTAGCCCGGCAGGACCAGGAGGGGTTTATCTGGCTGGTAGACCGGAAAAAAGATGTGATCATAACCGGCGGAGAAAACATTTATCCGGTGGAGATCGAAGACTTTCTCCAGGCCCATCACAAAATTCACGATGTGGCGGTCATTGGTCTTTCAAGCCTCCGACTGGGAGAAATCGCCACCGCCGTTATCCAGGTAAAACCTGGACAGGAACTCACAAAGGAAGAAATCGATGATTTCTGTCAGGCACTTCCCAGGTACAAAAGACCCCGCAGAATTATTTTCGGTGATGTCCCGCGAAACCCGACCGGCAAAATAGAAAAACCCAAGCTGCGAAAACGATATGCCGGAGTTTCTGAAAGCTTTAAAATAGAATGAATTTGTAACAATCAGAAAAATGATAACATCATGATACTTGAATATAAAGGTCAAAGACCAAAAATCGGTAAAAATGTTTTTATTGCGCCGACAGCACTGGTTATCGGGGATGTAGAAATAAAAGACAACGCCAGTATCTGGTATGGGACTGTCTTAAGGGGGGACATGGCCCCTATAATAGTGGGAAAAAGTACTAATATTCAGGACAACTGCACGGTGCACACGGATTTTGATAGACCCGCGATTATCGGAGACCATGTAACCGTGGGACACAATGCCGTTGTTCACGGCTGCACCATACAAGACTACTGCCTTATCGGTATTAATGCCGTTATACTGAGTCACGCATTTATAAAGACTGGATCTGTAGTTGCAGCCGGGTCTGTGGTTAAGCATGGGCAGGTTGTAGGGCCTTATCATCTTGTAGCCGGTACACCTGCTTTAATAAAAAAGGAACTTTCAATCGGCGACGTGGAAAAACGCAAGAAGACTGCCGAACATTATATTGAACTTGCCATTGAACACCAGACAATAAAAAAGCCGGTCAATAAATAATAAACCGGCTTTAGTTGTTTTATAACAATCCATGGACTGGACTCAATTAAAGCTCATATTCGCCTTCCATATCCAGAATGAATTCGCCCGGGACTTCTCCTGATGTAACTTTGAATGTACCCTTGCCCTTAATGTTATCCAGCTTGCCTGTCCCTCTGTAGGTTTCCCACGTGCCGGTTGTAAGTTTGCTTTCCCCGTCACGACTTCCTTCAAACTTGCTGTAAACCGAACCATACTGGAAATTGGTTACCGCATAACCCTGCATGGGGCCGCTGCCTCCTATGCGATCATGGAAGTTGACACTGCGACGTGAGACAAATTCACCGGCCACCCCCACTTCATAGTGAAGCGGCTCTCCTTCCAATTCAACCAGCATGAGCGAATGGCCGAACTCATCATGGACACAGAGGGCTTCTCTGCGTGTAACACGGACCTTGTATGTAGATTTTCGAATCATAATATTTCTCCTTTCACTAATAAATTAATAAATAAAAAAATAAATGAAAAATTTAACTGCTAATTTCTGAATTGTCAACATTGAAATGGACGGAAGCCGTCTCCATTTTCAATAGCTACCCAGAATCTTCAGATAATCTGTTTTTTCTTCAAGCAAATCGAATGTTGGTTTGAATGTTTTCGATTCAGCATCTGCCTCAAGGTCCACATAAAACATGTATTCCCACGGTTTTCCATGGATGGGTCGTGATTCCAGCTTCACCAGGTTAACATGGTTTTCGGCGAATATTTTCAAAACTTCATAAAGGGCGCCCGGTTGGTTTCCGGTTGAAAAGATGAGTGACGATTTGTGCCGCGGCCCTTTTTCGAGTGGGTCAAGTCCTATAATAACAAAACGAGTATAATTTCTCGGATTTGTCTCAATTCCTTCCTCGATAACCGCCATTCCATGCATTTCGGCAGCCTCCTTGCTTGCGATGGCTGCGTCGGCAGGATTAACCGTCTGGCTGATTTTCTTAACCGCTCCAGCAGTGTCCTTGACAGGAACCAGTTCCCAGTTTTCATGGCGATCGAGAAACTGACGGCACTGCTGAAAAACCATAGGGAGAGAAAAAACCCGTCTGATAGTGTCAGCCTTGGCTTCAGGATGGCCGATAAGGTGATGTATTATACGCAATGTGATTTCGCCTACAATACTTAAATCATATTCCAAGAGAAGGTCGTAGTTTTCATGGATGCTGCCTGTTAGGGAATTCTCCAAAGGCACCACACCGAAATCGACTTCGCCTTTCTTAACGGCTTCAAAAATCGATCTAAATGAGGGTAAAGGAACGGCTGGAACCTGAGTTCCAAAATACTGCGTACAGGCCTTGTGGCTGAACGTTCCCATTTCACCCAGGAAAGCGGCCCTCTGCATTCCTGTCCCATTGGTTTTCGTTAAATGGTCAATGGCTTTAGCCTTATCCAGATAGTCAAAATCAAGCTGTTTGCCCACAACCGGCGCTATCACATAAATGTCTCGCGTCAGTTGGCCAAACTGTTTGGGGTAAAGACTTTGGGGGCCGTCGGAAAGAGCCCGATCCGGGTCATGATGTACCTCTATCATCAATCCGTCTGCACCGGCAGCAATCGCAGCCCGTGACATGGGACTGACTTTTTCACGGATACCGGTTGCATGACTGGGATCGATGATCACCGGTAAATGGGTCAGTGTTTTGAGTACAGGAATTGCAGAAAGATCAAGTGTGTTACGGGTATAGGGTTCAAAGGTTCGGATTCCGCGTTCACACAAAATAACCTTTTCATTTCCCTCCGAAAGGATATATTCGGCGGACATCAGCCATTCCTCAATGGTGGAGGAGAGCCCTCTCTTTAGAACCACGGGTTTTCCGATACGACCCACGCACTTTAACAATTCAAAGTTCTGCATGTTGCGTGCCCCAACCTGCACGACATCTACATACTTCATCATCATGTCCGCCTGTGCAGTTGATGTTATTTCGGTTACAACACCCAGACCGGTAACTTCACGGACTTCGGACAGTATCTTTAACCCTTCTTCCTGCAACCCCTGGAAGGAATAGGGGGAAGTTCTAGGTTTGAAAGCGCCGCCGCGAAACAGAACCGCTCCGTATCTTCTTACCTCCCTGGCAATGGTCAGGGCCTGGTCTCTGCTCTCAACCGCACAAGGTCCGGCGATAATTGTAATGCGTTCTCCACCCACAACCACATCCCCCACCTGAACAAGGGTATCTTCGGTATGCAACTGTCTGCTGACCAGTTTAAACGATGTGGATATAGGAATCACTTTGGCTATGCCGGGAAGCTGTTCGAAAAAATCGGTCTTTTTGCCTCCCTCGCCCACCGCTCCCAGTATATTCTGCCCGGATTCAGACATTTCACGAACAATATAGCCCTCACCGAACAGTATGCTCCGGATATTACTTTTTTGATCCTGTGTGATTCCCTTTTCTAGTACCAGAATCATGGTAACCCTCCTTTATTTAAATGAAACCAAAAAAAAGCCCCGAGATTCTATTTCCCGGGGCTTTAAAAAAACAAACCCCGGACAGACCGGCTCTGGTCCATCCGGGGTGTTGTAACTTTAGGCGTTACGCAACCGGACGGACGCTCCTAAAACTAAAAAAGAAACGTCCAAAATCATATGTAAAACTGCTGCGATAATCTTGTGACATCAGTTGCATTCCTAAAAATCGATATTTTTATAATTTATTACTCAATTATTTTACGGCTGTCAAGAACTGTTTTTAAAATTAACACTCGAACCTTAAATCCTGAACTTTTAACCGGAAGCGCTTATTAAAGGTTTTTGCATAGTAGAGCAAAAGCTCCGTTGATTTATTGTTGCGGTTTCTGCATGTTTTTGTCAAAATAAATAAAAAATATAAAACAGCGGGGCATATAATGAAAACCCTTGAAATTCAGGGCAGCACAAAAGGTTCAACCATACGGATCGGCGAGAAATTGCAGAATTTGGGGAACTACATCCCTGCGGAAAATGTTGTCATTATCACCGATGTTAATGTAAAACATTTTTATCAAAATAAGTTTCCGCCCCATCCCGTCATAACCATCCAGACCGGCGAGAAGACAAAAAATCTTGATACTGTCCGCAATATTTATGGGAAACTCGTAGAATTCGGGGTTGATCGTTCCACCGTTATCGTGGGAATAGGCGGAGGTATTGTCTGTGATATCACTGGGTTTGTCGCATCAACCTTTCTGCGCGGGGTGAAGTTCGGTTTTGTTTCCACAACCCTGCTTTCACAGGTAGATGCCAGTGTAGGGGGAAAAAACGGTGTGAATTTTCAAGGGTATAAAAATATGATCGGGGTTTTCAGCCAACCCGAATTTGTTATCTGCGATTTTGATCTTCTAAGTACGTTGCCTGAAAAAGAAATTTTATGCGGGATGGCTGAGATTGTCAAACATGCGGCCATAGAAGATGGGGATCTGTTTGAGTACCTTGAAGAACAGCATCAAAAAGCGTTAGCGCTTGATTCCGAAGTCATAGAAAGACTAGTCTATGATTCTGTCATCATCAAGTCAGCCATTGTAAACAGGGATGAAAAAGAAAAAGGAGAGCGCCGCAAGCTTAATTTCGGACATACATTTGGACATGCGATTGAAAAAACAACCGGTGTCCGTCACGGGGAAGCGGTCAGTGCCGGTATGGTTATGGCATCGGAGCTTTCCGTTAAAAAAGGATATCTTCAGGCCCGAAATGCCCAAAGGATCAAAAGGTTGCTTGGCAATCTAAAACTTCCCATCTATCTTCCGGCAGACAAAAAAACAGTGGTTGAGGCGTTGCAAAAGGATAAAAAGCGACAAGGAGATCATATATACTTTGTGTTGCTCGAAGATATCGGAATGTCTTTTGTAGGTCAGATTTCCATAAAAGAACTGGAAGATATACTAAACGCTTTTTATTAAGGAGACGCGGCCTTTTGTTTTACTCTCAGTAACCCCGGACTATTGTGCAAATACATTAACGGTGAAACATATCCCGCATCCATGAAATAACGTTCAAGGTCATCAAAAAGCACCGGCCGGTCCGGCCAGGTGTATAGCTTCTTGCGTTGTTTGAGTTGGTTCCAGGTATCTTCGGCCCATGGTTTGTCTTCAAATACTTTTTTTTGTGCCTGATCACAGAGAAACATTTGACAGACAATGGGCTTAACCCGCCACATACATCCGTTATTGCCCAGATAAATGCATTTAAAGCCGGTATTGGGTTTTTGAAGGACCGCTGTAAGGGCTGTTATTTCCTCACTGTGAGAGACCAGGACATTGATAACCATGTCCCCGAAAAAAGTAATTATGCCTTCTCTAGAGCAGCAGGCACTGAGGTTGTTCCGGTAGCATTTTTCGGTGCATAGATCCCTAAAATGCTCGGACAGAAACGCGTGGACCTCATCACGAAACACCAGATAGTAGGAAATCTTTATCTCCAGCGCTTTTCTTTGAGCTGCGGTAAGGGTTTCAGTGTGTCGCTGCACCATGGCCAGCGATTCAGCCTGTTCTTTCTGGTATGAATTCATAGGTTAACATTCCGGAAATTCTACAGTTTGTTTAAATCATAAATCTTTTAATGGCAACCTTTTTATACCATACACATATAAGAATGAAATGCTGGAGTACTGGAATATTAATACTAAAAAGGGGCATCTAATCTTGCTAACCTTAGTATAACCTACAACTTTCATATTGAACAATAAACGTCACGCATTTTCTGCACCATGTCCCAGAAGTATCCGAAGGTGTTAGCAAGGCCTTTTTTGTTCAGGGACCAATCCGTTTTCAGCCAGATATTCATGAATTTTCTGCGGGGATAAATTTATTATGTTCTTTGAAAGCTTGCAGACCCGGTAGCCCTCACGTGTTAGAGTTTCCAAGTCGGGATATAGAAATCTGCGCATCCGTGCCGATGCAGCCAGTATGACCGTACGAACCCGTTCAGCCCTG
>JASFHC010000100.1:0-7487 GCA_050123435.1 Desulfobacterales bacterium | reverse complement strand
AAACGAGCGAGAACGCCGCCGGGGGCCGAAAGATGCCGTTTCTGGATGGACAATAACTATTTGTTCTGAAGCCACCTTTCAAGGCGGCGAAGACCTTCTGTTATTGAAATCCGAGGGGCATATCCTAAGTCTTTTCTTGCAGCGCTGATATCGAACCAGTGAGCTTTTGCGAGCTCATCTGCCAGAAAACGCGTCATCCGGGGCTCTCCGCTAATATTAAACGTTCGGTAAGTCAATTCGAGCATCACTCCGATCACCCATGCCATGCTGCGGGGCATTGAACGCCTGACAGGAGAAAGACCCGCTGCCTTTAGAATGTGGTTTATCATATCCCATAAAGGAACAGGGTCGTCCTGGCTGATAAAATACATATTTCCGGAAAGTTTGGGGTTCTTTTCCAATGCATCTGCAGCCAGAATATGGGCATCCGCAGCATTGTCCACGTAAACCGTGTCTATAAGGTTTTTACCGTTACCCACTCTTATGAGGCGGTTTGCTCTTGCGATAATTCTAGGGACAAAATGTTTATCCCGTGGTCCCCATATCAAATGAGGCCTCAGAATAATTGTCATTAATCCCTGGCCGGCGGCCTTGATGACATACTGTTCGGCAATCGCCTTTGTTCGCGGATAATCCGCATGATACGTTGCCGGATAAGGAACAGATTCATTAACCCCCTCCATGTCCGTACCGTTAAAGACAACGCTGGGCGAACTTGTATAAATCAGCCTTGAAATATGATGTTTTTTACAGCCGGCAATAACATTTTGGGTGCCGGTTACATTGGTTTTGTAGTAGTCGTAATAATTCCCCCAGATCCCGGCTTTTGCTGCGGTATGAAACACAAGGTCTACGCCCCGTAATGCTTGTTCAATTGCAGTTTTATCGCAGATATCGCCCTGTATTTGTTCAATGCCCATGGATGTAAGTTCGGGGTAACGGTTTTGGGAGAAGCTTCGGACATGATATCTTCTTTTCACAAGAAGTGTTACAATAGCGCTGCCCAAAAAACCGCCACCCCCTGTGACCAAAACTTTTAAGGGAGGAGTTGCTTTTATTGTCTGATCATTTTTCATTAACTTAATTTCTTTTCTGCCCATATTGCCAGTTTTTCACGAAAAATCTTTGAATTATGGCGGATATCCACAGGAAAAGACTTGCAAAACAATATGGTGTCAATTTTTTTTGTGAATTCGTTTTGCTGCGCAAGTTCCAACAATTCTTTTTCAATTTTCTTTTTTTTAACCTTGTCCTTTTTAGGTTCCAGTTCGATGCATACCACCGGTTTTTGTCGATTAGGAGGGCCTATCCCTACAAGGGCGCTTCGAAACACCATGGGATGATTGTTGAAGATCGCTTCGCAGGGGATGGTAAAAAGAGTCGTTTCTTCAATGGCCACGCGGTGGCTTTTGCGACCGCAGAACCATATCCTTCCCTTTGAATCGATCCATCCGAGATCACCCATTCGGTGCCATATCGTATTGCCGTCTTTAATCTTGGAAAGAGCATCTGCTTTAGGTCTTTCAAAGTACTGTCGGGTGACCAGATCTCCTCTCACCGTTATTTCACCAATTTCGGTATCTTCAACCAAGAGGTCGGTTGACCACTTGCTGATGGGATCGTCACTGATTTTGATAATTCGCACGTCTATATCGTTAATGGGACGTCCAATGCAGAGGCCATAGCCTTGTTCACTTAATTTTTTGGTTTCACACAGGATTTCGTTGCTCGAGATAGATATGACGGGCACTGCTTCAGTGGCCCCGTACGGCGTATGAATCTCGGCATCTTCACACAGCATGGAGGCAAACTGCTCAATAACGGATGGTGCTACCGGTGCTCCGGCTGAAATTACTCTTTTCAAAGACGGCAGCATTATGTTTTTTTGTTTGCCGTATCTGCCGACGCGATTCAACAGGGCGGGTGACGCGAACATGCTGGTAACCCCCTGGTTTAAGATAGCCTCAATGATTTTTTTAGGGTTTACCCGTGCCGGTTTCGTGGGATCCATGTCCGGTATTACCGACGTTATTCCCAGTGCCGGCCAAAACAGAGCAAAGAGCGGAAATGTGGAAAGATCTATTTCATCGGTAGAAATGCCCAGGTGGGATTTTATATTACGGAGCTGAGCATCAAAGTTGCCATGAGTGTATACCACACCCTTGGCCGGCCCTGTGCTGCCGGTGGTAAATAGGATGGCGGCTGTTTCATCACGACCGGTTTTAGCCATTCCATAGGGTCTCCAGGGAACCTGACGGACTCGGTTAAGTGTAAAACCTTTCAAAAACCATCGCCGGCCCACGGTAATCCATGTCCTTATGGTATTGAAGTATTTTGGAAAAAAGGTTGGAAGCATATGGACGGCAGGGATACCGATAAACGCATGGGGACGGCCTTGTTTAAAACAGTCGACCATACGGCGTATTCCCATTCCGGGATCTACTACAACCGGAACCGCCCCGGTTTTGAAAAGTGCAAATATGATTATAAAAAATTCCAGGCCGGGTTTGACCATCAAAATGGTACGGGTACCGCGCTTTATGCCTGTTTTTTCAAACCCGTGTGCCAGACAGTCGGATTCCCGATCGAGTCGCAGAAAGGTAAGGTGAGAATATGCAACTCTGCCATAATTATCCCGGCCTGCTGGATAAACAACTGCCCTTTTATATGGATTTATTTTGGACATCCTTTTAAGATGGGATGCAACATTTACGATATGACTTTCTTTTTCAGAATTGATTTGTATCATTTTGGCTGTTTTTCAACCTGAGACCCCTCAAGATATCGTCAACCGTGTTTCAAGTTATTCAACATGGATGAGAGATTCATATACGAATTACCACAAAGACAACTGCTTGAAAACCTTTAATACATTAGAACTTGTTGAGAGGTTACCCATCGGCAACAAATTTTCGATATGACGTTGCGATGCACCTATCTGCTGTGAACGCAGGAAGCTTTACATGAAACGAATTTAATTTTTGGGGATAGCGGTTCGGAGTAGGGCGGGGAGGCTTTTTCCAGTGCCAAGGCCGCAGCATTTTTTTCAAAAAAACAATCAGGCTCATACGTCCATCCGTTTGCCAGACGTCTTTCTTCTTTGTTAAGAGCAGCATAAACGTATATCCCTGCCAGGGGAGCGATAATCCTTGTTTTCCAGCCGAAGGTTTCGTAAATTTCTTGGAGCAGGCCATCCATTTTTTCGGCTATTCGTTTATTTGTCCGGAATCGTCTCTTCATCGCCCACACAGCAGCGGCATAAGTTGTTCGGAGCGGCTTGGCTTCCCATGCAAAACGGTCTTGAATACGCTTGTCCGGGCAGTCTTTGTATCTTTTCCAGCCCTTTAATAATGTTCTGATTAATCGGGCAAGACTGGGACCGTTGACCTCAAAATCACGCTGGAAAGCATCGAGAATAAATTGTTCTTCCCGGCCGTTTGGAATGTATTGATGGCGGTAATTAAAGCGATACTGCCCATGGGTGTCCGCCAAGGGGAATTCTGATTCGGCCAAAAGGGTCCCATGTTTTCGATGTTCTTCATACAGCGGCGTTCCGGGAATCGGGGTGTACAGCATAAACTGATGAAAATCCGTATTATGGCTAAGAGCGTAGTCTATGATACGATGAATGTTGTCGGGGGTATGGTTTTCCAGGCCTATAATCGATGATCCCAGAACTCGAATTCCATGGGATTGAAGACATCGAACCAGAGGCGGCGTTTCTACATTGTTAAGCTTGGAATATCGGCTTTGTTTGCCTTCCAGTCCCATCCACACCCAGGATATTCCCAGCTCTATCAGTTGCTCAATGGTATAAGATTTTAATACCCTGGCCGAGCTGAAAACGTATAGTGACCAGCTTTTATTGCTTTTTTTCATCAACTCAAGAAGTCGCAGTGCTCTTTTTCGATGAAGGAGAAAATTCTCATCCATGGTAAAAAAAGATCGAACTTTGAGTTTTTCTTCCAGTTGACACATAATGGAAAAAAGTTCATCTCCGGTTGGGTAAAAATTGATAAATTTTCCCTTGCCGCCGAATAATGCAGAAGTCGAACAAAAATTACAGCCCACGGGGCAACCCACGGAAGGGAGTAAGACGGCGGCGGTATCGCCGGGCTGATCCCGAAGCGTAATCCCCAGGATTCTGGCGCCGAATCCCGAATAGGCCAGCGGATGCCTTATGGCGTATGTTGCATTTTGCCCCAAGAAGGCACGAAACCATTGAACCCCCTCTCCCTTGACAATATGATCCGCGTCAATGATTTCGTGGATGTTGCCTTTATTTGCCACATGTCCTCCAACCACAATCGTTGCTTTTGGCAAGTATTTCCTGACCTGTTCACACATTTTTTTCAGTTTCCCGATATTGGGTATAATCGAGCTGATGCCGACGATGTCGTAGGAATGATGCTCGATTTCGTGAACAAAACGATCCAGTGATGGAAAATCGAGAAGGGTGCAAGGAGCTTCAATGTTGCTCTGAATTAACATCAACCCAAAACTGCGATGAAACATTCGAAGGGAAAAAGCGCCCTGAACTCTTGTGACCTGGTTATGATAAAGTTCCATGGGATTGATTTCCCGACTTCCATATTTGTCGTTTTGGGCATATGGTCCAAATACACTGGATAGTAAAACTTTGGCACGGGTCCCGAGTGGATGTTCCAATGGTGGAGTATTCATAATTTATTTCCTGAATTTGGGGGGTATATGACCAAAAACGATCATTTTTAAAAGGTCTCGATTATAATTTGATGTATTCCAATTGGGCCTGCCCGCCTACGCCTCATGTCGCCTCGCCTTGCCCATCCGGCATCGGCTGCGCCTCAGGCGATTGCCGGGCGAGCTTTCAATGGCAGGCGGGGCTAAGGCTTATATTGTTTATAATAGGGATGATTGAAAAATTACAGCGGTCTTTTTTGGTTTTACAAAAGTTTTACAAAGCGTAGATAAATCTGTTATATAAGTTATTTAATAAATAACCGGGGAAAGAGTTATTTTTAAAGGTCTCATGATGTTTAGAAAATTGTATCTGGATTTCCCCAAAAACATTATCATTAAAAAACGGTTAGTGACACAATGGAACAGGCAATAACTCGAGCAAAATGGTTTTTTCATCCAATCTTTATCTTTATCTTTTCCATCGTAGCTTTGGCAACGTCCCTTATATTGTATATTTACTGGTATATGGAGGTTAGCACGGGGCTGAAGGAGGTTGCGGGAAAATTCAACCTGGATCATGGTCAGTTATTGGAATCCGAAACCTGGGTGGTTATTCTGATCCTTTCGATTCTTGTTGGAATCATTCTGGTAGGGATTTTTATTATTTTTGTGTACAATCAAAAAACGATACAGCTCTACCGATTGCAACACAACTTCATAAATAATTTCACACACGAGCTCAAAACCCCGGTTACGTCATTAAAACTCTATCTTGAAACATTTATGAAACACGAGTTTTCACGTGATGTTCAGCAAAAGTATCTAAATTACATGATTCATGATGTGGGACGGCTTTCGGAAAATATCAACCGCATCTTGAATCTCGCCAGAATTGAGAGTAAGATTTACGGTGAGGAATTTGTTGTCGTGGATCTTTTTGCTGCGGTCGAGAAGTTTATTACTGATAATAACCACCTTTTTCACAATTGCAAAATCAATATTCATAATTCTTCAGGACGCTCTTTTCCATATCGTATTAATTTATCTTTATTTGAAATGCTCTTGATGAATCTAATGACCAATGCGGTTAAGTATAATGAATCGGAAAACCCAAGAATTGATATTATATTTAAGTTGTATCATCGCAGATTGCATATACGATTCGAAGACGACGGGATCGGAATTGAGAAGACGGAAATCAAAAAAATTTTCAAGAAATTTTATCAGTCGGGCCGAGCGGATGATATGACAGCCAGGGGGAGCGGACTCGGGTTGCATCTGGTGCAGAATATTGCACGAATTCATAAAGGAAAAATCGTCGCTCAAAGCAATGGGCGCGGGAAGGGGTCGGTGTTTACCGTGATGCTTCCTATTAAACCTTTAAAATTATGTGCTTAAAATTTGCACAAGTCGAGGGTTCCCATTGACTGAAGAAAGCAGTTATGAAACGGATTGAAAGAAAGCGTATTTTGCTTATAGAAGATGAGGATCATATTGCCGAAGGTTTGAAACTGAACCTGGCGCTTCGAGGGTATGATGTACTGATCGCTCCGGACGGGGTTTCAGGCCTTGATCAATGGAAGAAATGGCAGCCCGACTTGATTATACTCGATATAATGCTTCCCGGTATTGATGGATTATCCGTACTTCAAAGCATACGTCTTGAAGATGAACGGATTCCGATTCTGATATTGTCTGCGAAAAGCGCTTCTGATGATAAGGTTAAAGGGCTTTCGTACGGTGTGGATGATTATCTTGCAAAGCCGTTCGATCTTGAGGAGCTTTTGCTTAGGGTAGAGCGTCTTTTGACCCACGCGTCTTGGTATCGCAAGACTGGCGATCCGGATGAAACCTACCCTTCTTCATTGCCAAAGACCTATATATTCGGCGGAAACCGGATCGATTTTGAATTGTCCGTTGCCTATTGCAGATGCGGTGAAATATGTCTCACTGAACAGGAGGTCAAGATTTTGAAGCTGTTTATCGCCAATAAGGGAAAACCGATTTCAAGGAGCAAGCTGTTGGGAATCGGCTGGGGATATACAGGGAGTATGACCACACGTACAGTGGACAATTTTATAGTTAGGTTCCGGAAGTATTTTGAGCAAGATCCCAAAAAACCGGTTTATTTTAAAAGCGTTAGGTCAGTAGGCTATGCTTTTGACCATGATTCGAATGAATAAAAATACCTAAAATTGTGATACATTATCATCTTTAAATTTGTGCTAAAAATATTGTGATTTTAATAGGTTGAATCAATTTCGAGGCGTTTAAGTATCTTCCGGCTCGGCCCATATAATTTCACTCTTGTTTATAATAACCACCTTCCCGGACGTGCCCATGTGTTCTGCGTCGGCCAAAACGAAATACTGATCCGGTGAGTTCCTGAAAAAATCTGATACTCTCGGAAAATCGCCGATATTCAATTTGCCTGTAATCGTTGTTCCATCCTTAATCTTAACCACAACGGAACGAAAATTTTTTACCCAGGTGTCAGCCAAAGATTGCATAACTCGATCTCCTTGTTACAGTTTTTTTAAACAGTGATTATGAAAATTCAGGTACTAGTTCTGTTAAATTTATCAAGAATCTGTTTTGCTTTTGGCGTCAGATATAAACGAAGTTTGTTTTCCTTGTTTAATTTTTGCTCTACCAAACCTTTGGCCATTAGGGAAGAAAGCGTCTCATTGACCGGCTCTTTTTCAAGTTCCGGATCTTTCAGCAGACCCACCAGGGTTTGAAGAACAGGGTTTCCGGGCGCCATTACCTGCAAAATTTTTAATTCAGTTTCTGAAATTCCGGCCCGGCCAAGCTGGTTCTTTGAA
>JASFHC010000099.1:0-7535 GCA_050123435.1 Desulfobacterales bacterium | reverse complement strand
CGACCAGTTCAAGGATCTTAAGCTCTGCTATTTCCATAACACCGTATACGACGTGCTCTGGGAAGATCCGGCAAGAGCCAGAAACCCCCTTCCCGTGGAATACCTTGCCACCTTTGACCCGCAGACTCGTCTGATCCTGGTGGGTGATGCAAGCATGGCTCCCTATGAACTCATGGCTGCCGACGGATCCATACATGTAGAGGCGCGGAGTGGAAAACCCAGCATCGAACAGCTCAAATGTCTGGCTCAGACCTTTCCCCATAGTGTGTGGCTGAATCCGGCATCTTCGCAAATGTGGGACTATACTCCCACCATTAAAACCATCCGACAGATTTTTCCCATGTTCGAGCTTTCCCTGGACGGTCTGGAGGAAGCGGTAAGGCATCTCATGGCCAAGTAAAAATTCCGGCCCGAGAGCCCGGGCGTTCAGTGTAAAAACAAACCTTACGTTACGGAGCGCGGTTAAGATGAAACAGGAGCTGATCCGAATCATATGTGAAAAATCGTTTAAATACAGTCAGACGCCGAGCTTTAAACTGGTATCCGGTAAAAAGAGCCATTTTTATGTGAATTGCAAGCCCACCACAATGAGCCCCCGGGGCATGTTTCTGGTTGGCCATCTGATGTTCGATGCCATCAAAGACCTGAAACCGGACGGGATCGGAGGACTGACATTCGGAGCCGATCCCGTGGCCATTGCCACCGCCTTTGTTTCGGAATTAAAAACAACTCCCATGAGCGCTTTTTCCATACGAAAAACCCAAAAAGACCATGGCATTGTGAAGTGGATCGAAGGAGATATGGACCCGGGACAACGGGTTGTGATTATCGATGATGTTGTCACAACCGGAGGTTCTACGATCAGGGCTATAGAACGGGCCCGGTCCGAAGGACTGGAAGTGGTAAAGGCCGTGATCTTGGTTGACCGCCAGGAAGGCGGGCTTGAAAACATCCGTGAACATGTTCCGGATGTGACCGCAATAATTACCAGGGATGACCTCATGGCCCAATGGTCCGATAACCCTGAATCCTAAAGGTTTTTTTAAGCACGATATATCATGAAAGAAGAACAAATTGAAAAACTTTTGGAAAAATGGGGAGCAAAAAAAGAACTAAACCACAAGAAGCACCCTCTTCCTGCTTTAGTATCAATCGGTTACAAGATCGGACAACAGTGGGCAAGCAATCAAAAGAGAGAAGATCTGCTTTCTCGATTTGAAGAATTCTATAAAGACTGGGCTAATGATCAACTCACAAACCAAAGATATAAAATTTTGTACCAAGAATTAGCCCCTGCTTCGATTATAGCTGAAATGTCCGATATGTTAAGCCAGGCACTGGTTGACCCCCATGTTGCCGCAGCCATGCTGGAGAACTTTCATCTGTTCGAAAATGGAATTGTCTGGGGCCTTATGTCAGCCATAAGGGACGAACTCAGAGCTTCGCCCCAATTGGACTCTGGCACGGAGGCCCGGAATCCGATATTCCAACATTCCAATTGTGAGCGAAGCGAACCAACTTGATCCGTATAAAAGAAAGCCACGTTTTAGACCACGCCGCCATGACGATTTTGGTGGTACTTTGTGCGAGTTGGGGACTTAATCAGGTCGCCATAAAGGTTGCCAATCGCGGCGTCTCGCCCCTTTTCCAATGCGGTATCCGATCGGTGGGTGCCACCATCCTGATTTGGGTCTGGATGGCCGTGCGACGGGAGCCCTTTCTGGAAAGAGACCGCACCCTGTGGTGGGGAATCACGGCGGGGCTTCTCTTTTCCGCAGAGTTCATTCTGATCTACTGGGGCCTGGAATTAACTTATGCATCACGAGCCGTGATCTTTCTCTATATGTCTCCGTTCGTTGTGGCACTGGGAGCGCAGCTCTTTATTCCGGGCGAACACCTCGGGAAGATTCAAGTCCTTGGCCTGTGCTGTGCCTTTGGCGGCATCATTGCAGCGTTCGGAGAGTCTCTGCGTTATCCCACTTATGAGATAATGATCGGTGACGCTATGCTGGCGGGAGCCGCGGTATTATGGGGGGCCACCACGGTTCTGATCAAGGCCAGCCCCCTTGCCGGGATTAACCCCGGTAAAACCCTGCTGTACCAGCTTGCCGTATCTGCGGTGGTCCTGCCCCTGGGATCCCTGGCAATGTCTGAACCCGGTATTTTTCTCATGACCCCTCTGATTGCCGGCAGCCTTGTCTACCAGACGATTTGGGTGTCGTTTATCACCTACCTGGCATGGTTTTGGCTCATCCGCCACTATCCCCCGTCGCGTTTGGCATCGTTCACCTTTCTCACGCCGCTTTTCGGTGTTCTTGCCGGAGGTCTGCTGCTGAGTGAGCCCATGACGAGCAGTCTGTTACTGGCCCTAATTCTGGTAGGAATGGGCATTTACATGGTGAATCGACCGAATGCCCAATGAAAAGTATTTTCAGGACCCGGATGATTCTTCTTTCCCAGGCCTCGTCGAGGTCTCCTGTAAAGGGTTCATTGATACGATTGAATACGGCCTGTTCGTCTGTTATGGGGGAAACGATTTTTGATCGGCAAACACAGTGCTTGAAATTAAAAGAAATGACAGGGCAAAGGCAGTTAAGATTCTGGCTGGGGTGCATGTATGGGTCTGTTTCACCGAAACCACCTCCTGGTAATTGATTTGCATGCTTAGATCTAAAATATATCCGGTGTCACCTCTTGCCTGTAGTCCACCCCCGGCATGCCGAAACCATGATGACGTAAAAACTCTTCCCGCAGCCCCTTCATATCCCCGAGGTTCTCAATATTATCTAAATTTTTGGTTTCCACTATTTTCCAGAGGTCAGACACTGCTTGCTGAACATCTTTTCGCATTTCCCGGTCGTCCATGCGGACTCTGCCCTTGGAATCAGTTTTTGGATCTTTACCGGTGAAAAGAACATCGTGATATAATCGGTATATTTGCTCGATACAGCCTTCATGAAGATGTTTTTCTTTCATTACCTTATACAGCAAAGCGATATAAAGGGGAACTGCCGGAATAACCGCACTTGCCCGTGTGACCAATGCTTTATTCACGCTGATTATCGCCTTTCCATTCACAGGTGCAATAAGCTTATTGATTTCGTCGGCTTTGAATTCAAGGTCTTGCTTGGCACGGCCGATGGTTCCATCACGGTAGATTGCTTTGGTAAATCCCGGTCCCATATAGGAAAATGCGATCGTTAAAAAGCCGCTTTTTATAAGGTTTTCCCGAAACAGCCGATCTGTCCACAGAAACCGATCTTCACCGCCCATCACTTTGATGGTTTGCACGATTTCTTTCTCCGTAGCAGGGTTGGAGGTAACATGACTCACTTTGCCGGTGAGAAAATCAATCGTTTTGGCAGTGAATGTTTTTCCGATAGGCTTAATCGCCGATGAGTAAATTTCGCCCGTTGTCGGATCGATACGCCTGGGTGCAGCAATACTGTATACGAGAAAATCAACTTGTCCCAGTTTTTCCTTGATTAGTTGGACAACTTGGGTTTTGATCTGTTCCGAAAAAGCATCACCGTTTATATTCCAGGCAGGATAGCCGTGTTTTTGAGCTTCGGCTTTAAATGATTCCGTATTGTACCATCCTGCTGTGGCGGGTCTTGTTTTTTTGCCGGCATGCTCATAGGCAACACCGATGGTAGCAGAGCCGCAATTGAAAGTAGATACAATTCGCGCTGCAAGGCCATAACCGTTGGAAGCACCGATAACGATTGTCTTCTTGCGACCTTTAATACTACCTTTTGCTTTTACATAGTTAATCTGCCTTCTTACTTGGGCGGCACAGCCCAAAGGATGAGCTGTCACGCACATATTATTCCAAATTTTCGGTTTTATGATCATTGTATGCGTCCTATGAATACACAAATATCATATTGTTCCGATGTTAGGTCAAGAAAATCCTGCCTCTATAAAGTGCAAACAAAATGGTGGCAAGCATAAAAAGAAAGAAATACGAGATGTTATCGTACTATAGAAATACAGGGTCGAAGTCGTTTGATTTCATCTGCATCGTTCCGCAAAAAGTGGAGACTTGATCTTATATATTCATTTTTGGTTTATATGTTTGGGCGATTTCTTCTAAAATGTTACGATCCATAAAACGATTTATAAAAAGCAAATTCAAAAACAATGACGGTTCTATTCTACCTATCCCCGATCAAATCAAATCCTGGCGAAAAGCCAACCGAAAAATGGAATGGGGCATCCAAGAGCCTGAATTCGATAGAATTGGAGCACCGCCACTATTAACAGACAAAGACAGGCGCGACGGGTTTGTCGGAATAATTCTGTCCTATGGCTTTGGCCATGACGGTCACGGCAATGCCGATGCTGTTCTTTCCGGCAAATTGGCTTGGGAATATGCGTGTAAACGTCGCGGGATTAAGACATGGCAGTGTGAGGATATTCATTTTGACAGATCCGACCATTTCCGGTTGCGCCCGGAAGCGCTATCCAGACCCAAAGGATACTATTTTTCAAAAATCCAGACCGGTGAAAGATACCAAAATTTGAGGGTGTCTCAACTTCTGAGGAGACTCGATGACGATACCTGCTGCGGACCGGAAGGGATTCAGCTTTTAACCATCACGCATACCCATTTTACAGAGATGATGAATAATCGAAAAATGCCTTTTATGGCATTTGGGGATTACCATGTGGCGCCACACGGACTTCGTGATTTCCGCGACGCCTTGCAAATGTTCTGCAGTCAAGGTGTTCTGGGACTGGGTATCGGAAAAGTGGATCTTAATTATCCCTTATTCGGTATCCCCACCCTGCGGTTTTAACCCGGATTTCTCCCAAGTTTGAGCGGTTTAGGGACAAGACATTTCAGTCCGTTATAAATCCCGCCTGCACCGCTGTACCCTGCTTACCCCGTAGCTCCGGAAGTTGGTACCGGCGGGGTTAAATTAAATGCCGAAAATCGTACCGTATAATTGCTGTGTGTTTGAGGCACGTTCAGCAAGAACGTTCAAAAGACATATTAATAAGATTTTAACATGTTATTTTCGATATATATCTGCAATTTTTAGATTTCGGGCAAATCGCAAAATATGGGGTTCGCTATAATTTATAAAAATCAGCACTATCTATTGTAATCCACAGTGGTTAGCTGATAATAATCGTTGAGCATTATGGCAAGCAGTTCGTACTATAAGCGAGCTAAACTCAAGACTGTAATGGTCAAATAAAAACGGGCACCCGGTTTAAGCCGCTTTCCTAAACCAAACCTCTGTGACGTTAAAAAATCGGCGAATGATTGAAATTTATCGCTGCTTCTACTCTTTCTGCAGATCGATGGCCATCTGAACGATTTTGTCGACATCTTTCTCCAGAACCCGCCCTCTTACAATTGCTTTGCAAACCCGGTTCTTGTCGAGCAAGACCATATTAGCAGTATCTTTTGCAAGTCCCCAGGCTGCCCGCAAGGTTCCGTCGTAGTCGAACAGGATGACCGTTTTATATCTTCTCGCTTTTCGGCCCGCAATGGCCCGGATCGCAAAATTGGGTTTCCAGGTCGCGGCACAGTCGGCGATACCGATGCCCTTGTAGGTTGCATCCTTAAGGAGGCCGTCGTCCTTTGCCTTTTTCATGGCATCTGTAAAATGTTCGTTCAAATCGGATTCGTCCGGATCGACATAGTTCACCAAGAGCACCTTGCCGGCCCACGACGCCATGGAGAAAACCTTCTTCTCCGAATCCACAAATGACCAATCGGATGCCGTCATGCCGACCTGAAGATCCTCAGCCTGAACCGCAACACCCATTAAAAGCACGAACGCCGCAAAAAAGAAAGCCGCCTTCTTCATGTAACCCTCCTTATTTTAACAAGTTTCCGAGGATAAGAATTCCCTTTTCGAGAACGGGATAGGGAAAATTTGAGGTTGTGTGCCGTAACATGTTGCATCCCAATATGTAGTAGGACCGAATTTCACAAATCAATCATATTGCGTCAACCGACTACTGGAATTCAGATAACAGATAACGGTCGTATTGTCAAAAAGGCATTTTTTCTAAATGGGCTGAAATGTTGGAATTTTGGGAATAGGAAATCTGATTGCCGGATAAGAATTTTATTAAAAATGATCTTATTCCAGGTAATCAGGGGCGACAATACAGTTATCTGCATTTAGTGCCGTTTCGAAGATGAAATTCAATGTATATGCTATGATTCCGTAAATATCAGGAACACTATTTTTTTGTGATATCGTTTTTTCAATGAGGGCAAATTCATTTCACTCGATTTGCCCTTCTGGTTTTTATGGTATATGTAATTTGCCACACTATTACATGGTTTTTTTCTGTCATTATCAAATTATCTCATTGCGCTATTTTGATGATTTTTGTAATTTTGTTTGAAGGTAATTTTAAATAAAGAGGAAAGCTCGCTTATGAAAAATTTAGTGCTGATCATACCGGTATTTAATCTGGCGCTGGCCTTTGTTCCAGTTTTGATCGTTGTTGGAATTCTGTATAAATGGTCTCTGGACTTCGGTAATGCATTGTACGCTGTTTCCCGTATGCTCGTTCAACTTTTGCTGGTTGGTTATTTTTTAGCCTATATTTTTAAGTCCGACAGTGCCTGGATCGTCATTTCAGTTCTGGCTGTGATGGTCGTTGCATCGAGTTGGATTGCTTTGCGAACCGTGAATGACAAACGGCGAAAGCTTTTTACAAAAGCGCTTTGCGCCATAACCATCGGCGGAGGAACCACATTGCTCCTGATCACCCAAGTGGTACTTGACCTTCAACCATGGTATTGGCCCCGTTACATGATACCTCTATCCGGGATGATTTTTGCAGGTGCGATGAATAGTGTAAGCCTTGCCTCAGAAAGATTGAATGCCGAAATTGAAAGAAATGTTCACTTCAACAAGGCACGCGGCACAGCTCTCAAAGCCTCTCTTATTCCGATTACCAATTCCCTTTTCGCAGTTGGACTTGTTTCTCTTCCAGGTATGATGACCGGACAGGTCTTATCCGGCGTTTCTCCACTCATCGCGGCCCGATATCAGATCATGGTTATGTGCATGATATTCAGCGCTGCCGGAATTTCCTCGGCTTGTTTCCTCTCTCTGGTTAAACCGCATGCCAAAGATTTTATGTTAAATGAAAGAGAGGAACCAGCATAGCCGTATAATAATAGCATTTTGAGCGGGCCTTAGAATATCCTCTTTTCGCCTACCCGGTTACAACCCAACACGCTCGGCAATTGCTCAAATTAAGTTCAAATTTTGTTTGACACTGTTATATATTTGTGTAATATACTGTTGTGTATAATACACTTTAGCAAAATGCGGGAAAGGTCGAAATTATGAATCCTTTTAAATACGGGATGGTTGTTTCCGGCAAAGATTTCTGTGGTAGAAAAGCTTTATTGAAACAGATCTGTAACCATATCATTTCATCGCAACGAGTTGTAATTCTGGGGGAAAGACGGGTCGGTAAAACATCTGCCGTCTACGAGGCGATTCATCGATGTAAAAACGTACGGTTTCTATATGTTGACCTGTTGGGGA
>JASFHC010000098.1:0-7591 GCA_050123435.1 Desulfobacterales bacterium | reverse complement strand
GCCTATTTTAGCGACATCTGCGCCATAAGAAGAAGCAAGTAAACAAAAACACATAATTGTTGCTACAAAAACCATTTTACACGTCCGCATGTTATTCCCCCTTCAAAGATAGTCTAAATATTTTTTGTGGAACTCCTCCACCACCCAGCCATTTCAATATTTATAGTTGTTAGAAAGACGTACCCATTCCAAATTCCCACTGTCCCCCAGATCCCTCGTCATCAATTACGTACCCTCTCTCAAGACGGATAGGACCCATGGGAGAAAACCATCTGAAACCGAATCCCGCGGTTTGCCTCAGATTGCCCAGCTCGATACTTTCATCGTCATTATAAACATTTCCCGTATCAAAAAAGAGGAGACCAACAACTCCTTGCTCTTTCAGCAAAGGAATTAAAAGTTCTACATTAAATTGTATATATTTGTCTCCCCCGATTTCATCGCCGTTTTCATCTAAAACGTAAATGTCCCGCCAGTCATAGCCGCGCAATGAGTTTAAGCCTCCAAGATAAAATCGTTCATAATCCGGGAGTGTTCCTCCTGAGTTTTCATGGACATAACCGATTTCGCCGTGCAGAAACGTCACAATTTCCTTGAACACAGGGATATACCATCCGGTTTCCCCCAAATATTTTGTAAAGGCGACATTTCCGCCAAGGCCGGCATATTCTACTGATATACTGTGCCGAGAGCCTTTTGTGGGATTAAACCTTCTGTTCCTCGAGTCGTAAACCAAGGCGGTGGTTATACTGCTTGTTGTGTTGTCGCCTTCCAGATCTTTAATGGATTCCGAAGCATCGTCTTCAACATTTTCTATATCTGCAGATTCGTAATTATAACCTATAGATGCCCGCAGAAAATCCCAGACAGGATAGCTGAACCTAACCCCTCCTCCCTGGCTGTTCTTGTCGTATGTATCATAATCGGTTTCCCAGTCATACAGATCAAACCTTGCTGACAGAGGAATATCAAACAGCCAGGGCTCCGTAAAATTCAGTCTATACAGGGTGGTGGTCCCTCCGAGTTGAGCGTCAAGCGAAAGGATCTGGCCACGCCCGAACAGGTTATTCTGAGAAATGGAGGCCATGCCAAAAACATTTTCCGTAGTGCTGTAACCGGCGCCAAAAGAAAAAGCGCCGGTAGGCTTTTCAGTTACGTCGATTTTTAAAATCATTTTGTCGTCGGCACTTCCCTTTACCGTGTTAACCTTTATATCCTCGAAATAATCGAGCCGGTAGAGATTGCGGACGCTCCGTTTTAAGCCCTTACCACTAAAAAGTTCCTGTTCATACACCTTAAGTTCACGCCGGATAACCTTGTCCCTGGTTTTTTTGTTCCCGCTGATAACAATGTTTTCAAAATAGACCTGATTGCGTTTCGCAACGACGTAGGTAATATCAACCATCAATTCATCGAAATTTTTGTCAATCCTGGGAGATATTTCGGCATAGGCATACCCCTCATCTGAATATAGATCCGTAAGCGCCAGCACATCGTTACGAACGATTTCACGGTTATAATAGGTTTCCTTGGTAATTTTTAGCTTTTCCTTTAATTTTTCCTCGGATAAAATAAGGTCTCCGGTTATGTCCACCTTACTGACCTTGAATCGCGGCCCTTCATCAATTTTTATGGTAATGTCGATCCAGTCTTCACGAAATTCAATTTGCGGTTCCCCTACCCTGGCCTGGATATAGCCGTTGTTGTAATAAAACGCTGACAGTTTGGCGATATCCTGTTGGAGATTCTCCCTGTTCAGCTCTCCGGATGAAGTCATCCATGAAAAGAACCCCTTTTCAGACGTCTCCATCATTTTTTTCAGTTTTTTGGCCGTATAAGCATTATTTCCTTCAAATATGATATGTCTAATCAGAACGTTTTCACCCTCTTGAATAACGAATTCCAGGTCAGCCTGATTATTTTCCAGCTGATGAGTGGTATAAGTTACTTTTACATTATGATAATTTTTTTCTTTGTAAAGCTCTTCTATCCGTTTAATGTTACTGCGAACCTTGAATATATTCAGTATGGAGCCTGTCCGGATACTCAAGTTTTCTTTGATCTCGTCATCCTTATAGACCTTGTTGCCCTGAAAACGAATGATCCGGATACTCGCTTTTTCCTTTACTGTGAATGTAATTACCTTGCCTTGGGGGCTTTCTTCGGCATCAATCCGGATATCTTCAAAATACCCCATGGAATATACGTCCTTAAGGTCTTGAGAAAGGTTTTTGGTAATATATACGTCGCCGGGCTTTGTTTTTATATTTTTTTTGATAGCGTCTGCTTCTATACGCTTATTACCGGCAACAAGCACCTTGGCAATTTTTTGCCGCTTAAAAAGTTTCATGCTCATATCTTGGACAAGCTGCTTCACTGTTCCGGGCACGTTTCCTATCCCCTGGCCCTCTTTAACGAAAACACCAACAGACCCTTCTCCAAAAGGTTCTATCATCTTTGCAACCAGGATGAATTTTTGCCCGATCCATGTCAAGCTGCCCCAGATAACGTAGTCGGCACCGCTTTTAACACCGATATTCCGGATGTCTTCGATATGTTCAGCTGGTTTCTCCCTTGCAAAATCAGGAATGCTTTCCGGCTCCAGTATAACCACGCCTTCCTGTTTAAGGTCTTCTTTGATCCCATCCGAAATTTCGGGCTGCATATATGAAAAATCTTTAACCGCGCGTATTTCAAATGGTAATACCAACACCCGTACTGCTTCCAAAGAATATACCGTGCCCGGTAAAAAGCACAGCGCTGCAATAATATTCAAGCATAAGCGTCTTAACATAGAACTTCTAATTGCCCCAATTCTCAGATCCATAAACTCAAATTTTTACCAGCCGTCCATCAACAATTGTCATCCTGCGCGACATGTAAGATGCAAGTTCCATGTTATGTGTCACCACTATCAGAGTCATACAAAATTCTTTGTTTAATTCCAAAAGCAGGCTATGGACCCGCTCACTGCTTCCTTTATCAAGATTACCTGAGGGCTCATCGGCCAGTAGAATAACTGGATTGAGTACAAGGGCTCTGGCAAGCGCAACCCGTTGCTGTTCACCTCCTGAAAGCTTTGCGACTCTAAAATGTAACCTGTCTTTAAGTCCCACCCGGACAAGAATCGCTTCTGCGGCCTCTCTCGCTTTTTGTTTGCCCACCCCTTTAATCAGTGCCGGCATCATGGTATTTTCAAGAGCAGAAAACTCTGGGAGCAGATAATGAAACTGAAACACAAAACCTAAAGATTCGTTCCGGAATTGTGCCAGCCTGGCATTATCAAAAAGAAAAATATCTTCCCCCTGAAAAAGATATGTCCCGCTATCGGGTCGGTCGAGCGCTCCCAGCAGGTGCAGCAACGTAGACTTGCCGATACCCGACGCTCCAACTATTGCCAAAGTTTCTCCTGTGTTTAAATCAAGGTTTACCCGTTTTAGAATATCAATGCGAGCGCCGCTGGTGTTGTAACTCTTACATAGATCTTTCACCGACAAGAAATGGTCTGTAACAGCCTTTTTTGGGTTGTTCCCTGAGTTAACCATAACGGATCGCTTCAACAGGGTTGAGTTTGGACGCCTGACGCGCCGGATAGAGTGTTGCTACAAAACATATCACTATTGCAGCAGCGGCTATTATAAAAACATCCAGAGCCTCCAGTCGTACCGGGAGGGTTGATATATAATACACATCTCCAGGAAGCTCGATGAACTTATATTTCTCCAGCAGTTTACACATGATATACCCAAGGCATACCCCCAGCGTAGTGCCCATGAAACCGATGACCATTCCCTTGAAGATAAAAATCTTCCTGATACTGCCATCCATGGCTCCCATGGCTTTTAATATGGCAATATCTTTGGTCTTTCCCATCACCATCATAATCAGTGTGCTTGCGATGTTAAATGCTGCCACAAGAACAATAAGCGCCAGAATAATAAACATAACCGTCTTTTCAAGTTTAAGAGCGGAAAACAGATTGTGATTCATCTGCATCCAGTCCCTGGCCCAATACGGAAATCCAATCTCAGCGATTATCTTATCCGCGATATGCCTTGCATTATAAATATCATTTACCCTGACTTCAATGCCGGTGATGGAATCTTCCATGTGTAAAATTTTCTGGGCGTCCCTTAAATGGATGTAAGCCAGGGATCCATCATATTCATACATACCCGACTCGAACAGATCCGCCACCTGAAAACGCTTCATGGCAGGTAGATATCCCATAGGAGAGATCATTCCCCGGGATGATATTAAATAAACCGCATCACCTATGCCCAAACCCAGATTTCTGGCAAGTTCCTTACCAAGAATGACACCCGGCACAGAACCGGTAGTGTCTTTTCCCCGATACATCTTCTTTATTTTTAGTAAAGCCGAACTTTCTAGAATCTTTATTACCCTACCGGCCGATTCCGGGTCTATGCCTCTTAAAACAGCACCGGATACTCCTGATGTTGAGCGGAGCATGATCTGGGTGTAGATAAAAGGAGTGGCAGCTTCAACTCCCTTCGTATTAATAACTTGGCCCAATGTGTTGTGATAATCAGAAAAGGGACTACCGTGGCGCATGATCACCACGTGTGATTCAATGCCGAGTATACGGTTCTTAAGATCAGACTCAAATCCGGCCATTACAGCTATTACTACAATTAATGCCATTACACCCACAGTTACCCCGGCAACGGAAAGCATGGTAATGAGCGAGATGAAGGTCTCTTTCTGTTTGGCCCTTAGATAGCGGCCGCCTACGAAATATTCAAAAGATATCATATTGTTAATAGTTATCGGTTATCCGCGATGACTGTTTTATTGACAAACAACTAGTGATGGGTAACGGATTAGGGGTTTATTACCCCTACCCGCCACCTATTATCCATTACGCCCTTCAACCGGTTTCATATGCGGGAAAAGAATAACCTCCCGGATCGAAACAGAATCGGTGAACAACATGGCAAGACGATCAATGCCTATTCCCTCTCCGGCGGTCGGGGGCATACCGTACTCCAATGCTTCGATGTAATCCTCGTCCATGTAATGGGCCTCTTTGTCGCCCGCTTCCCTGTCTTCAACCTGCTGCAGAAATCTCTCTTTCTGATCAACCGGATCATTCAGTTCCGAAAATCCATTGGCAATCTCATAGCCCGCGATGAAGAGCTCAAAACGGTCCGCAAGTTCGGGTTCGGTATCGCTTCGTCTGGATAACGGCGAAATTTCTACCGGATACCCGGTTATAAATGTGGGTTGCAAGAGTTTAGGCTCCACAAGCACATCAAAAATCTTTGCGATAATTTTTCCAAGGCGTCCGGTCTTAGCAACCTGTATTCTGTTGGAAGCGGCGAATTCAAGCAAACCCTCCCGGTGGTTCATAAGATCCTCATCAATACCCGCAAACTCTTCCATGGCAGAAGCAAGGGATATTCGACGCCACTTGGCGCCGAAATCTATAGTATTCCCCTGATATTGTATTAAGGTCGACCCGGTTACCTCCCGAGCTACATGGGAGAACATCTCTTCGGTAAGATCCATCAAATCTTCGTATCTGGCATATGCCTGGTAAAATTCAAGCATGGTAAATTCGGGATTGTGACGGGTTGAAATCCCTTCATTTCTGAAACTTCTATTGATCTCAAAAACCCTTTCAAACCCCCCGATAACCAGACGCTTTAAATAAAGTTCAGGAGCTATGCGTAAAAACAGATCCATCCCTAAAGAATTGTGATGGGTCACAAACGGTGTGGCTTCGGCGCCACCCGGAACCGGCTGCATCATAGGAGTTTCCACTTCAAGGAAATCCCGGTCAAGTAGAAAAGTGCGAATGACCTGAATGATCCTGCTACGCTTCATAAAAATATTCCGAACATCTGAATTCATTGCCAGATCGATGTAGCGACGACGATACCGCTTTTCCGGATCTTTCAGCCCGTGAAATTTTTCCGGAAGCGGTCTGGCTGACTTGCAGACGAGCTTAAATTCCTTGACCAGAAGTGTCCATTCTCCTGTTCTGGTCTTAAACATTCCACCGTTTAGTCCGATGAAATCACCGATGTCGAGCTGTTTGAATAGATTATAGGATTTTTCGCCTATTTTGTCTTTTCTCACATATGCCTGGAGCTGTCCGGTTCGGTCCCTGAATCTGATAAAGGACGCCTTCCCGAACCTGTTTATGGCCATCATACGGCCGGCAACAACAAACACAGGGCTGTTCTCTGCAAGTGAATCCGGTGCATCTTCTACGGCCTTTTTGATATCTTTTACTGTATGTAAAACAACAAAATCGTTGGGATAAGGATTAATATTGTTTCTTTTTAAATCTAATAGTTTCTTTTTTCGTTTCTCAATGATTTCGCTTTTTTTGTCCATAAGGATTCAACAACAAGTTTGTATCATTTTAGATTTGCTAAATAGTGTCCATACAGAGAGGGTAAACACATTTTGCTAACCCATTTAAAATTAGGTGTCAAGACTAAGTTGGCGGGTCTCTTCGCTTTAATTTAAAGGAAAACTTGGTTCCCCGATCTACTTTACTCTCAACATCAAGCCATGTATCGTAAGATTCGAGTATACTGTGTACGATGGAAAGTCCGAGACCTGTCCCACTGGATTTTGTTGTAAAAAAGGGATCAAAAATCGACTGCATTTGATCATCTGAAATGCCGCAGCCATTGTCGCTGATTTCGATACCTACATAATTGTTCTTGAGAGGATATGCTTTAATCCCTACAAGTCCTTCAGCCTCGATAGACTCAGCAGCATTTAAAAGTAAATTCCAGATCACCTGGCGCAAATGCACCGGATCTATTTCAATCCAGATATTTGAGGAAAACTCGCTTGTAATCGAAATATTGCCGGTAGCAGCTTTGTTCTTCTCAAATAATTTGACTATCTCTGTCAGGGAGTTCTCGAGTTCTATTTTTTTAATTTTACCTGCCGGCGGCTTTGCAAACAAAAGAAAATTGTTCACCAGACCGCTCAACCTGTCTGTCTCACGTAAAACGATCTGCATCAGCTTGTCATGTTCGGGATCATACGGAACTTCTTTTCTTAAAATTTGTATTGAGCCTGAAAGAGAAGCCAGAGGGTTTTTAATTTCATGAGTTATGCCGGCCGCCATCTCACCCATATAGGCCATCTTTTCCACGCGTTTCATTCGATCCTCAAGGGTCGAAAGCTCGTTTCTTGCTCTTCTCAACTGTTCCGACAGAAAACCGCTCAGAAACGCAACGGCAAAACAGGCCACCATGGTAATCGCTATCTTGATAAGGACTTGGCTCCAGTCATAACCTACGATGATATAATTCTCATCCATGCCAAAGGGATTAATAATACCGTAGTATTCTAAATCAACAAGAGTGCCGTACTGGATACTGCAAAGCGCGGCCATGATCATGCTTCCTTTCCTAAAAAGGAGCATACTCGAATAGATAATAACTACCAGATAAAGGAATGAAAAAATGCTTGTAAAACTGCCGGTAAGAAAAATTATTACTGTTACCGTAACAGTGTCGATCCCGATTTGTATATAAGCAAAGGCAAGTTTTCGCTTTATATGTTTAAAAATTAAAGCGTAGCAAAAAGAAAGAAGGAA
>JASFHC010000097.1:0-7607 GCA_050123435.1 Desulfobacterales bacterium | reverse complement strand
TAAAGAAATGTGAAAAGTTTTACATATTTTTCTATTAAGATTTCGAAGAGAAAATGGGGCAGGGTAAACGCATTTTATTTCGGTGCAGTGTGGCGACGGCGTGTTTCTCTTGGAAACCGACGGACTTTTTGAAGGGCGTTAGCACGCGTTAGCCCGAGCCGAATGGAATTATGATGCCGGGGTATCTTCAGAATTGCAATCACACAGGTCGAAACTTATGATGACGATCCAACTCTTTTTGTATATCCTTGTACAATCGGATAATTTCTGCCATAACCGAACGCCTTTGACGTTACCTTAAGGCCGGGAGCCGCCTGATATCGCTTGTATTCGTTTCTATCAACCTTGAAGATAACCTCCTCTACAATATCTCTTTCAAACCCCATTTGCACCAGTTCATCGGCCCCTTTCAAGTCTTCAATATATGCTTTTAAAATAGAATCAAGGAGTTCATAAGACGGTAGGTCGTCCTGATCGGTTTGATCGGGTTTGAGTTCAGCGGACGGTGCTTTGGTGATGATCCGTGGCGGAATAAATTCTTTTTCCAGATTTATAAAGCGAGCCAGATCATAAACGGTCGTTTTTGGAATATCTGAAATGACTGCCAGTCCTCCAGTCATGTCGCCATAAAGCGTACAGTAGCCTACGGCCAACTCAGATTTATTACCCGTAGAAAGTACAAGGGAGCCGTGTTTGTTGGACAGGCCCATAAGAATTGTACCCCTGATCCTGGCCTGGACATTCTGTTCCGTGATGTCGGGTTCCTTTTTATTGAAAGACGGTGAGATAAACTTTAAAAATTCTCTAAATATACCATCTATTGGAATCCGGGTAAGCACTATGCCGAGGTTTTCAGCAAGTTTCTGAGTATCTTCGAAATTTTCTTTTGAAGTATACTGAGATGGCATAAATACAACTGAAACATTTTCCCGCCCTAAGGCTTGAACCGCAATACATGCTGTCAGCGCCGAATCTATCCCTCCGCTCAACCCCACAACGACTTTTGAAAAACCGCACTTCGTAACATAATCACGGGTTCCCATGACAAGGGCTTTCAGGATAGATTCTGTATCCGAATTTGCAATCAGATGGAGGTCGCCTTCGGATAACTCAGGTGACTCCGAATCAAAAACGATAAGATCTTCATCAAAATCACACGCTCTAGTCACAACATTTCCGTTTTTGTCAAAAACAGTGCTTATCCCATCGAAAAGAACACTATCATTTCCACCGACCTGATTTGCAAATATTAAAGGAACGCCGTATTTTCGAGCCATAGAACCAAACATATTCCATCTGAATTCTCTGGTTCCCACGTAAAAAGGAGATGCAGATACGTTGATAACCAAATCAGCGCCGGCTTTTACAACCAGTGCCACCGGATCTGTTGCGTATAATCTTCTTCTGAAGATATCCTCATCGTTCCAGGCATCTTCACAAACGGTAAGTCCTATCCTGTGGCCCTTGTAAGGGTATGGCAAACTTTCCCGGCCGGGTTCAAAATACCGGCTCTCATCGAATATATCGTATGTAGGCAGGAGCCTTTTATGAACTTTATGCAATATTTGGCCGTCTTCAAAATGAACGGCAGAATTGAAAAGGGGTTTTCCTTTATCGGTGAAATTTTTATCCACAAATCCACATATAACTCCGATACCTTTTATTGATGACAGGAGTCTGTTTAAACAGGCAAAATTCGCATCGATAAAATCGTTTTTTTCAAGAAGGTCGCGCGGTGGATATCCTGAAATTACGAGTTCTGAAAAAACAACCATATCACAGTTAAGTGCAACGGCCTTATCAGCAAAATATTTAATCTTACCAAAATTATAGTTAAAATCGCCGATAATTGGATTAATTTGTGCAATCGCTATTTTCATGTCAAACGTCTCGAAATTCACAGATGGTTTTAATCGAGTATATCTTTAGCAAGATGCTCCCTCGAACCCATTATTTCATTACTCCATTATTCCAACGGGAGCGAAGCCCCTGAGTTCTTATTGTTATATATTTAACCGGCTTGCAAGAATTTTTTTATAAGCCTTCGGATTTCTATTAACTGTCCGGGTTCTCTCCATACAATCTCCGGGTCAGCCTTGAACCAGGTCAACTGACGTTTTGCATATCTTCTTGTATCCCGTTTCAATGTCCGTATCGCCTCATCCCATGAACATCGTCCTTTAATAAAATCGATTAAGTGACGGTAACCGATCGACCGCATCGATTTCAGATCGTCCCGGTACCCCATAGCCAGAAGTCCCTGAACCTCGTCAAGAAATCCAGAGCCAATCATTGCATCTACTCTGTGATTAATACGATCATAAAGTTCCTCCCGGTTTATATGCAGGCCTATTTTTAACGCCCTGAACCGATTATCGTTAAACCCGTGCTCCCGTTGAAGTGCAGCAATGGACTTTCCTGTCAACTCATATACTTCAAGGGCCCTTATAATCCTGTAAGTATCATTGGGGTGTATTTTTTCTGCCGTGTCGGGATCATGCCTGCGTAGTCTTTTGTGAAGAAAAGGTGCGCCGTAAATTCGGGCTTGTTCTTTCAATCGCCTGCGCATATGGGTATCTGACTGGCCGGCCTCAAACAAACCGTTCACAAGTGCTTTTATATAAAGCCCCGTACCGCCGACGACAAAGGGAGTAATGCCACGGACATAAAGTTTCATGATATTTTCACGGCACATTTCCGCGAATTGTCTGGCATCAAAATGTTTGTCCGGATCGACCAAATCAATCATATAATGAGCAACGCACAACTGCTCATCAGTTGTCGGTTTGGCGGTGCCGATATTCATGTATCTATATATTTGCATTGAATCGGCACTGATAATCTCGCCGTTAAAAGTCCGGGCAAGATTAATTGCAGTATAAGTTTTGCCCATAGCCGTTGGTCCGCAGATAACTACGATTTTCGGCTTCTCAATATCAGAACACACGATTTAACTAACCATTTGTTTCCAGGTTCTTAATTCCATCCGACGATTATCTAAAGCCCTTTTCCGAATTACAAATTTCATATTAATAGAATTTAGAATATATTACAGTAAATTTTAGATCAAATTATTTTCAAAAAATATTTATATTTTTCATATTGACATTAACAAATTAATCATATAGAGATTTTTAGACTATAATTAAAAGAAGGCGGCAGGTAATAAGAATAATTAAAATATAAAGGAGGTTTGTTAAATGGCAACAGTTGAGTTTATGGGAAAAACATTTACCGTAGATGAAGATGGCTTTATCGATGCCTATGAAAATTTTTGTCCAGAGTGGGTGCAATGGGTAAAAAGTCAAGAAGGAATTGAAGAATTGACCGATGAGCACCATAAAGTTGTCCAAGTGCTTCAGGAATACTATGAGAAAAACGGAATTGCCCCAATGGTCCGTATCCTTTCAAAAGTTACCGGTTTCAAACTGAAACATATTTATGAGTTGTTTCCGTCAGGACCCGGTAAGGGAGCCTGTAAGATGGCTGGCCTTCCGAAACCAACCGGATGTGTCTAATCAAAAACACTGTAATTAATTTTATCAGTTTTTAACAAAAAAGTCCTGCGATTAAAGCAGGACTTTTTTGTTTTGTGGGGGGGATGTATGATCTGTACAGTTAAATCAAAAACCCGGACAGAATTGATAGATATTACTTCAAAGATTCAGGATATGGTCATGTCCGCAGGTATCGGCCAGGGACTGTGCATGCTTTATGTGCCGCACACAACCGCCGCCATAACTATTAATGAAAGTGCCGATCCGAGCGTTAAAGATGATATTCTAATGATCATAAACAAGATAATACCGTGGGAAGCCGGATATCGCCACCGTGAAGGGAATTCACCGGCCCATATAAAATCGACAATTGTCGGACCTTCAGAGCTCATTTCCGTTGAGAATAATCGACTGGTGCTCGGTACGTGGCAGGGAATATTTTTCTGTGAATTTGACGGCCCCCGAACCAGAAAGGTACAAGTTCGTTTTATTAAAGAAAAGTTTCAGGAGTAACCCATGCCGCCAATAGATGATATGGACAGGGCAATCCTTAATCTGATTCAATCCGACTTTCCCATAACCCCCCGCCCTTATCTTGCAATTGCCCAACGTCTCGGTTTTTCAGAGAATGATATTATAAAACGACTGAACCGACTAAAAAAAAAGGGCATTATACGCCGAATAGGCGGGAATTTTGTTCCTGAAAAGCTAGGTTTTGTCAGTACGTTGTGTGCGGCAAGGGTTCCGGAAGACAAAATCCAAAGCTTTGCCAAAGCGGTAAACCGCTATCCGGGAGTCACTCATAATTATCAGCGGGACAATAAATATAACGTCTGGTTTACGTTTATTGCGCCCTCTATGAAGGAAATAGAGGAAAACCTTGAAAACATCTCCCGACAGACAGGGATTGAAGGAATTATCAACCTGCCGGCCACAAAGGTATTTAAGATAAGGGCCCATTTTAACCTTTAACGGCTTTGTAAAAAATCCAATAAACACAAACTTAATATGAAAATCTAAAGAAATGAAAGATGTTCGCATAGCCGTCGTTGTCTCAAATTCACCGGTAAACAAAATCGGTAATAATCTTGAAAGCATGGTCAAGTGGATCAAGTCATCGAAAAATCAAGGCGCCGCTATTGTTTGTTTCCCTGAAATGAATATCTCGGGGTATAGTAATCATCAGCATATAAATTTGGCTGCAGAACCCATTCCCGGACCGGCAAGTCAGTATCTTTTAAATTTGGCTCAATGTGAAAACATTGTCATCCTGGCAGGCATGGTTGAAAGGGATAAAAAGGACCGGTTATTTGCGAGCCATCTGGTAATAAAACCTGACGGGTTTGTGGGCGTGTACCGAAAGGTGCACATCTCTCCGCCGGAACGCACCGTTTTTACCCCCGGGAACAGAGTTCCTCTGTTCCATGCAGAAGGTGTCAATTTTGGAATCCAGCTCTGTTACGATGCCCACTTCCCCGAACTTTCCACCCGGATGGCCCTTAAAGGGGCTGACCTTATATTCATCCCTCATGCATCTCCGAGAGGATCTTCTGAAGAAAAATACCGATCATGGATGCGGCATCTGCCTGCAAGAGCCTTTGATAACAGTCTGTTTATTATTGCATGCAACCAGACAGGTGAAAATGAAAAAGGGCTCATCTTTCCGGGTATTGCAGTAATCATCGGACCATCCGGCGAAGTTATTCACAAAGATCTAAGCGGCAAAGAAGGGTTGTTATTAGCAAACCTGAAGGCCGAAGACCTGAACCGGGTTCGAAGGCACAGGATGCGATACTTTATCCCGAACAGAAGACCTGAACTTTATTACACTCAAAAGAGTTCGAAGAAACGGTTACAGCAATGATCTTACCATGTTCAGAAACGGGACGCCGGGGCAAGGTTCAAATATTATGATACCCCCCGAGCGTCCTCCATCGCTATCCGCACAGGCGAAGCTCTCGATCTGTAAGAGCCAACTTGCCGTTTGGTGTAAACTCTCCGATCATGCAGGTAATTCGTTTCATACCCCTGACCATTAGTGAGAACCAGGCATCGAGCACGTCAAAATGTCCGCTTTTATTTGTTATTATCTCAACAAGATCTGCCTGAATATTTTGCTTTATTGTTTTTTTCCCAAAATCTGCATTCCAATTCGACGGTTCTTTTCCAACAACATAAATAATTAGTCCTGATTTCATTTTTTTCATCTCCTTCCATAACCTGTTAAGCCCCGCCCAGGATGCGAGACCTTTATAAAACGCTCAAATAAAAAAAGCCCTTCAATCCTTTCAAAAAGATTGAAGGGCTGCACCCAGCTTACTTGACCCTTTTTTATATAACCATAACGCTCTGTAACACCGCAGAACCATGGTTATTTCCAAGGCAGGTCTTCTGACTCCCGGTTCATCCTAATCTCTGCGCCTTCCCATGCAGTTAAAACCAGACAGTGGCATATTGCAGATTTCGTCGCCGGTCACAGCGGCGGGACCGCTCCCGATTCTCACGGAATTCCCTATTAAGCCATTTTAGGCACCTTTATAAGTTTTCTAAAAAATTTCAAAAACCCTGTCAAGAAAAATAAATTTGATATCGAGATTGAATGATTTCGAAATTAATATTTCCTGTATAAACACTATGTACTTTTCAAAAATATCCGGGCAAAAAATCGGCTAAGTTTATTTTCACATTCTTCCAAAGGCCGAACAAACCCGTCATGATAAATTTCAGAACTTAAAGTTCTTATACCAATCGGGTTTAAATCTAAACATCATTTGACTTCAGATAGATATATAGTTAACATATCGATTTCGTCAGAGTCCATATCTTTATCTTTTTCTTTACATAAAAGGGGCATTTCTCCTTTTTTTTGTGGTATTTTCTACTAATCTAAGTTATGGGATCGAAGAACACATAAAAAGTGAATGTTGAGCAATATTACAGAATATTGGCAAAAGACGCATACAACTAAATTTTTTCATACGGAGTTCTAAAATTGAACAAATTAATTCCAAAGCGTATGTTTTTTACCAAGGGTGTGGGCTATCATCGCAATAAGCTGCAAAGTTTTGAATTGGCTTTAAGGAACGCCGGCATCGAAAAGTGCAACCTTGTCTACGTTTCCAGTATCTTTCCGCCGAATTGCAAAATCATTACAAGGAAGGACGGGATTAAAGAATTGCAGGCCGGGCAGATTACATTTGTCGTGCTTGCCAGGGAAAGCACCAATGAACCCAATCGATTGGTTTCTGCGGCTATTGGGTTGGCCCAACCTAAGGATAATAAACAGTATGGGTACATCAGCGAACACCACGCCTTTGGCCAAACCATGAAAAAATCAGCCGATTTTGCTGAAGACCTCGCCGCAACCATGCTTGCCTCAACTTTGGGTATTGAACTGGATCCGGATGTTGCATGGGATGAACGCAAACAGGTTTACAAAATTGGCAAAAGGCGGTTTGTTTCTCGCAGCATTGCCCAATCGGCAAGAGGGCACAAATCCGGCCTTTGGACAACTGTAATCTCATGTGTCGTCATGTTGTTGGACTGATCCGCTTTCAAGAAACCGTTTACTCTAATCCCAGAATAAAAACTTATTCAATCAATTGAAAAAGGAAATCTATGCCACATTTACATTCCATGTTTAAGGACTCACCAGATATCATTCCGCCGGCTCTCTCCAGGGGCATGACAATTACCGACATTGTCAATAGTCTCGGGCAGACATGCTTTGAAGCCAGAAACGTTTACCGGGGTGCCAGGCTTTTTAAAAGAATGATCGATCACGGCGATGTAATCTGGCTCGGTATCGCCGGAGCAGGTATCGCCGGTGGTATGGGGGGCATGGTGATCTCGCTGTTGGAAGCTGGATTTATCGATGTAATTTGTTCAACCGGTGCGCAGGTGTATCATGATTTGCATTTTGCCTTCAACCTACCCGTCAAAGCAATTTCTCCCAACTACGACGATAATGTCCTCAGACGCCACGGCGACACCCGAATTTATGATATCGGTATTCGCGATAAAGAAACCCTTGACGCGCAGGATGAGATCATTCGTGCATTCGTCAAGGACTGTTATAAAGAACATCTTTCAGGAAGACGCCTTTCGAGC
>JASFHC010000096.1:0-7667 GCA_050123435.1 Desulfobacterales bacterium | reverse complement strand
TGTCTTGATCTTGAACAAAAATCCTCATTTATGGATGGACACTATGCTGATATTTGGTTTAAATCCTTAACAAGAACGGCAATATCTTCATAGTTTTTACCATAGAGTATTTTTACAAAGTTTTTCAAAGTCGCTTCCAGGACAAAAGCATTTTTTTCAAAAGCCCTGGTCACATAGGTCCGGGAGGCAACAATCTTTGCGCAGAGTTTCTCCAGATTGTACCCAAGAGCCAGTTTTGAGAGCTCTTCCAAAAGAAGAGAGCCCAGACCGCGATGCTGAAATTCTGCAGCCACGGTGATCCTAATTTCACCCACATGCCTTCCCCACCCAAAGGTTTCCCGGTGAAGGGTTGCGTTTGCAAGTATCCTGTTTTCGTGTTCTGCCAGTATGGGCAAAACTCTATCGTAGTTTAAATCACGGCACCATTTTTCGATAAGAATTCTGTTTGTCGCATCGTTTCTCAAATATCTTCTGTCCTCTTCAGGAAGCGAAATGAAGAACCTGTAAAGCGCATCTTGATCGTCCCGGGTCATGGGCCTCAGGATACAAATAAAACCGTCCGGCAAGGTGATCTCTTTGGGGTATTCTTCCAGCATGTTCTCTCCTCGATTTGATAATTTCTTAATATTCCAGCATTTCAATTGGGGCGAAGCCCTAAATTCAACATATTGAAATTATACTATTTAATTCTTCAGCGGCTTGGGCGGACTGACAACAGCCTCCCCGTTCAGAACCTGGGTGCCCTTCTGGTTGAAACAGGTGGTCTTTAAACGTACCCGGTTTTTTTCATCAATAACATCAATCACCTCTACTTTAGCAGTAATAGTGTCGCCAATTCGAACCGGAGCTAAAAAACTCAAGTTCTGTGTTACATAAATAGTTCCTGTGCCGGGGAGCTTGTTTCCTATCACCGTGGAAATAAAACCCGCGGAAAGCATTCCGTGAGCAATACGCGTCTTTAAAAAAGTCTTTTTGGCATAATCTTCGTTGATATGAGCCGGGTTGAAATCGCCGGTCACCCCGGCGTACAGGTAAATATCAGATTCTGTAACCGTTTTGGCAAATTTAGCAAAGTCTCCTATTTTGAGTTCATTGATAGTTTTACCGATCATTTTAAATTTCCTATTTGTTTTTTTTAGCTTTCAATGCCGGTTTGGTTTGGGTTGCCGTCTTTTTTGCAAGACTTTTTTTCGAGACGGTTTTTTTTGTTTTGCGCTTCTTTTGATCCACCGCCCTTTGCTTTAGCCACTGGGAGATCTTGGGGACAAATTCTTTTTGGCACTTGGAACTTACATAAATACCGATGTGGCCTGTATCAAGACAAATATTCTCTGTATCTTTGCTGCCCACTTTACGGGTAAGGAGTTCACAGGCTTCCGGGGGTACGAGATGGTCGTATTTGCCGTAATAGTTCAAAAGAGGCATGGTGATTTTCTTGAGATCCACTCGGTGTCCACCGATTTCCATCTTACTCTGAATGAGCAGGTTCTTTTGGTAACAATCCCGGACAAATTGCCGGAATGTCTCCCCCGGCACGTCCGGGCTGTCAAAGATCCATTTTTCCATGCGGACAAAATTTTCCACGAATTTTTTATTGTCCATGTTTTCTAAAAACCCCACGTATTTGTCGATCATCAGCCGGGCAGGATTAAGGAGCAAAAACCCTAAATTCATAATATCTCCGGGAATATTGCCATAGGTGTCCACAATCTGATCCACATCCATATCCCTCATCCAGATATGCAAAAGCCCCTGATCCGTGTCGAAGTGGGTCGGCGTGACCGTTGTAACCAGGTTTTGAACCTTTTCAGGATGAAGGGCCGAATAAATGACACAAAAGGTGCCGCCCATGCAAATTCCCATCAGGTTGAGTTTGTCCAGATTGTGTTTTTTGAGGATAAAATCGACAGCATTGTCTATATACCCGTTAACATGATCATCGATTGTGAGATACCTGTCTTTTCGAGTGGGGTAGCCCCAGTCGATCATATAAAGGTCTATACCTTCCTGCAAAAAATTTTGTACAACGCTTTTACCCGGCTGGAGGTCAAGCATTGTTTCCCGGTTGATCAGAGCATAAACCAAAAGAAGCGGTCGTTTAAGCTGAATTTTGGTTACCGGAGTGTAATGCTTCAGTTTTATCCGGTCTTCTTCATAAACGACATCGCAAGGCGTGGTGGCAATTTCTGTTTCAAGAGGCCCGAGCAATACCTCCGAGGCTTTTTCAGCACGCATCCGGGCCTTTTCCGCTTCCTCGGCCAGCCTTGAAAGAATCAGATCAACGGCTATTTTGGGTTGAGCCATAAAATTACCCTCCCATTATATTTTGAATTCTTGAATTCTGTTTTAATTTAAAAAAATCAGATTATACAGGATTTTTATTTTTTCTTTTCAAGTTCTTTTATTCGCTTTTTTAAAAGGTAAATTTCCTTATATAGTTCATCCATCTCTTTATGGGTGGGAACAGGAAGCATATTCATAAAATCCTGGAGAATCTCTTTTTTTGCTACGGAAAATTCAGACAATGAATCAAGAGTCTTGTTCAACGCCTGTGTGTATTCGGACGATTGGAACAACGTCATGTAGTGGCCTTCCAGTATTTTTATCCACATCTGGTAATATTTTTTTGAATCTTCGGGAAGCTCCCCCTCATCCGCTAATTCCGTCAGCTTTTCCTGTAACACCTGGAATGATTTTTCCATGGGTAGTAATAAAAGACGAGAAAATTCAGCGACGGCGGCCTGATAAATGTTAAATTTGTCCATCGACCGGATCATTTTTTCCTGATACAATCGAGTCAGTCCCAATTGAGGAATTTTGAAAAACTTTCTGAATTCTTCTTCGTAAAGTTGGGTCCACGTTTTGAATGCATCTTCTTTTAGGTCCTTATGTGTGTAGCTTTTGGTGGATTCCTGTAATTTCCCATAACCTTCCAGCCATTGCTTTTGAATATTCAAAAAAGTGTTCAAACCTGTTTGCGCTATTTTCAGGAAAATTTCCGGCAGCATACCGGCTCCTTTCAAGAGGGTTTCCATGGTTTCCGGTTCACTCATAACCTGTGAAAATGCTTGCCAGGTCTTTTGGACGGTATCCCATGATTCCTTCATCCGTGGCTTTTTCCCATATTTTATTGGATCTGGTGTCATACCGTTTGTTTTATGGAAAGGGGTCCACATCCAAGCCATCGGGCCCCAGAATTCTGTGGTCATCTTCATCCAGTCCGCAAAATAAGTTTCCGGCCCTGTTCTTTCACGTGATTTATCCGTCATCATTCACCTCATTTTATAAGACTATAATTCTTTTTATCCTTTTCTATAGCTACAACAGGAAATGTCAACAAAATAAAGTTAAAATAAAAAAGTGAAATCATTTGTGATAGTGCCTAGGGGAATTGCCCAGAGATCGGGATTTTCCCCTATTAAAATGAGCCTTTTTTCTTATGGACATATTTTTCAGAAAGATTTATAAAATCCATCTAAAATAAAAAGCGCGGGAGGCTACATTTTTGCGCTTGTATTGGGTGGTTCTTCAATGAAGAAGAACCACTCTTTTAATTACCTTGCCTTCGATATCATCCCAATACATTTAAGGTCAACAATTCCACTTAACGTTTAAAACCATGAACATTAAATTTTTAATATTGTATCGTAAGTTATGTTTCGGTTTCCCGTATTATCCGGATTAGGCTGTTCGGCAATTAACATTTATAAAATTTAATGGAAGGAGGTAAACATGAGTGGCAGTGTTTATAAAATTATTGAATTGGTGGGAACAAGTGAAACTTCTTGGGAGAAAGCTGCGGAAAATGCAGTAGCAAGAGCAACGAAAAGCCTTCGAGATTTAAGAGTTGCGGAAATCACAAAGTTGGATATGACAATTAATGATGGTAAGGTCGTATCTTATCGTGCCAGAGTATCGCTTTCTTTTAAATACGAAGGTTCCTGATTTATCGCGATGCCTTTTCCATAACAATAATCTTCTGGTAAATTTGGAAATGGTCGAAAAATAATAGCAAAATGTCAGCCATTAACCGTTTTAAAGGGGTGTCACTCGTTGCACCCCTTTATTCGTTAGAAATGGTTTCAAAACCTCCCCTCAGGCCCAATTTCTGTGTTGGACCGAGGGATTCAATACTCGAAATATTAAATTTATTCCTGCGTTTGAATCCCTCGCCCCGCCTTGACTTTGAACCTGATTGAAGGTTTTGAGACCACTTCTAGTCAATTCAGTCGAATGCTGAGAGGTAAACGTCTCTGAATTATGATCCCTCCAAAAAAATGAGTACTAAAATAGGTTATTAGGTTATTGTCTTCTTGCATCACATGTGGGATACTAAAATGATAAAATATTGGAATACGGGTTGTTAAGGGATTTTTTTTATTGCTTTGTCGAGATAAATTTCATCCACTTTTCCATCATTCCATCATCTCAATTATGATCTGACCGACCGTGTTTTGCAAAGACAGGCCGTGCCAAGCAAATAAACTTGAAATTGGGAGTGTATTCAAATGCCCAAAAAACCAACTTATGAAGAATTGGAACAACGGGTAAAAAAGTTAGAAAGAGAAGCTATTCGGTGCAAGCAGGTAGAGGAAGAGCTGAGGAGGAGCGAGGAAAAATATAAAACACTTACGACGAGTTCCCTTACCGGTATTTTCATCCACCAGGATGGGATGTTTGTATTTGTTAATGATAGGTTTGCCAAGATGCACGGTTATACGGGAGAAGAATTGCTGGGAAAGGAATATAATACGCTGATTCACCCGGATTACAGGGAGATTATTGCAGAAAGAGTGGCCAAAAGATTGAAGGGTGAAGCGGTTCCCCATCAGTATGAAGTTCAAAGACTCAAAAGAGACGGGGAAACCATTTGGTGTGAAATGATCGCAGCTGCCATCGAATATAGGGGAAAGCCTGCTATAATGGGAAATATAATGGACATTACTAAACGGAAGCAGGCAGAAGAACATGTTCGCACCCTCACTCAACAACTGATGAAGGCCCAGGAAAATGAACGACAGAGAATTGCGCATTATTTGCATGACAATGTGGCGCAAGATCTTTCTCTGATGAAAATCGGCTGGGAAACACTATTTGACGATAGGTCTTCTGTATCAGTTAATAGAAAACAAAAATTTTTGGAGTTGTCAGAAATACTCAAAAGATCAATAGCAACTGTCAGGGATATTGCTTATGATTTACACCCTCCCGGCCTGGACCAATTGGGTCTGGTCCGAACAATTTATCAATATTGTGAAGAATTTGCCGAGAAAAATCGGATAAAAATTAATTTTTTCGCTGCCGGCATGGATGATCTATCACTTCCTTTTGACACGGAAATCAACTTGTACCGCCTTATCCAGGAGGCTCTCTGGAATACTAAAAAGCATGCTGATGCCGCCAGTGTCATCCTCAAAATGGTTGCCTCTTTTCCCTATATCATCCTGCGCATTGAGGATGATGGCAAAGGGTTTGATATCAATGATCGTATGGCGTCGGCTGTCAAGGAAAAGCGGATGGGACTTCGAAGCATGGAGGAAAGAGTCGGCCTTTTAAACGGAAAAATGAAAATTCAATCTCGCCCCACGGAAGGCACAAAAATATTTATTGAAGTTCCCTATAAGGAGAAAAATCATGTCCGAAAAGAAGAGCATATTGATTATTGATGACCACCCTCTTTTCAGGGAAGGGCTTAAAGTAATTATAGAACGCGATTCTCGTTTTAAAGTGGTTGGTGAAGCAGGAAATGGACGAGAGGGGCTTCAAATGACAAAAAAACTCAAACCGGATATGATAATAGTGGACATATCCCTGCCGGATCGAAGCGGCATTCAACTGACAAGAGAAATACGAACTCTTTTCTCGGCAACACGCATTTTAATTGTCAGCATGCATTCTAAAATTGATTATATTGCCGAGGCATTTCAGGCTGGAGCAAGCGGATATGTGGTCAAGGAATCTGCCTCTGAAAGGCTTTTGCAGGGGCTTGAATCTGTTTCAAGAGGCGATTATTTTCTTGACAGCTCGGTTTCCCATGCAGTGGTTGAAAATCTTATGAACTCTCCCTTAAAAGAGGCAAAAATTACAGATGCCGATTACGATACGTTGACGCCGCGGGAGCAGGAAATTATGCGCCTTCTGGCAGAAGGATTGTCCAGCAAAAAAGTTGCTGAAAAACTTTTTATCAGTCCCAAGACCGTTGAAAATCACCGGTCCAACATTATGAACAAGCTCGGTCTTCACAATACCATTGAATTGATCCGCTATGCTGCAAAGCTCGGCCTGATCGACGTTGACCTCTGGAAAGAATAAAATCTCAAGTTTTATCTTGCTATTGCGGGACAAGTTCCCACTCCCCAGGAATTTTGCCTATTAAAATGAGCATTTCTCTCTATAGACAAAGCAAATTCTAACTTGATAATAATTCAACCATATGCCCATGTTATGGATACCCTTAGATAGAGTCTGATGTTATGGATACTTTTGGATAGAGGAGGAAATATGATTTCTTCTCCCTGTAAAAATTGTCCCAGAAAAGATCTGCCTAAGGAAGATTGCGCCAAAAACTGCAAGTTATTGAAAGCGATACAGGATATTCATCTATCTACTGAAAAATGGAATGTTGGAAGTGGAATAGATTATACCGAAGAATACAGTTATACATTGCCGTCTTCGATTTCAGAAAGTTCTGTCTCGTTATAGTCGATATAATGTAAAACTGGCTTTAGAAAAGCAGTGATCCATTCTAATTTATAGCAACCCATAAAAGGTGTTGTTTTGTTTTAGAAAACCATGTGTTTCGCTGCGATTAGAAATTCCGAGACGTAACATTAACGGAGTTATGCTAGTTAGAAAAGATCAAAAGAGCTCGACCAGCACTGGAATCCTGAAGGAGGGAGAGGACATAGGAGCAGCATCATCCTCCGAGACGGGACCGGATGTTGAAAAAAAGAGTTTCCTTGATATAACGAACCTGATTAGAAGTATTCAGCGCGCTGAAGGGAATACGGACTGTTTCCAAAAAGGAATTAGCGATTGTGATCAATCCGACTGCAAGTGGCGTTCCTTCTGTCTGGGAGAGCAACCTGTTTTAAGAAAAGAGGAGTCATAGATAGAAAGGAGGTATATTATGAAGACAGGAATTTTTTTCACAGGCACGGGGCCCATTCTTCTTTTGACCACTTATGAATCTTTAAATGATTCAAAACTCATTGAAAAGCTCGCTGTGAAAGGGATAAAAAAGTTCATTGCTTATGAAATTTCTGAAGAAAAAGTAAAAGAAAACTATGGATTACAATTTAAAACAATCATGAGTGATTTGCGTCAGACAGATGACTTGCGGGTCCTCGATTATGATGGACATCATATTTTTAATAGTATTTCGTTCAAAGAACTGGGAGAACCCATATTTTATGAGGCTTAAGACATATTGAAATTTGTCTGGCAGCAAGTATGGATTTCTATAAATATGGCAAATATACTTATTATAGATGACCAGGCCTGGGTAAAGGACCTATGTAAAGAAAGTCTGGCCGATGAAAGATTCAATGTTTCAACAACGGATGATCTCGAATCTGTGATGAAAAACATTTTATCGTTTAACCCCCATATTGTGCTCCTTAACCAGTACTTAAAACATGGATTTCTCGTATGGGATGTTTTGCAGG
>JASFHC010000095.1:0-7668 GCA_050123435.1 Desulfobacterales bacterium | reverse complement strand
TTGAAATATTGCGGTACCTGGTGGAACGCCTTCCCGTGATGATTACACCCCGTTGGGTGAGATCCTTGAACCAGCCCATTGCCATCCGAAATGTTGTCAACTACCTGGTGGGCTGCCTGGAACATGATGAAACCATCGGCCAAACCTATGATATCGGCGGTCCGGATGTTCTGGCCTATCGAGACCTGCTGGATATCTATGCCCAGGAAGCAAAACTACCCAAACGATGGGTCATACCGGTTCCCGTACTCACCCCTACCCTCAGTGCTTATTGGATACATCTCATCAGCCCGGTGCCCCACTCAATCGCTTTGCCGTTGACCCAAGGCTTGAGCAGCAATGCCGTATGTTCAGATCAACGGATTCAATCGATCATTCCTCAGAAACTGCTCAGTCCCCGAGAGGCGATTCGAACGGCTTTGGACAACATCATCCGGGAACAGGTCGATACCTGCTGGGCCGATGCCGGAGATATGGTCACACCGGAGTGGGCCCATTGCGGTGATGCAAATTGGGCCGGCGGTACCATTATGCAGTGCGGCTACCGCGTTCGTTTAAAAGCTTCATTGGATGACGTATGGTCGGCCATCGGCAGGATTGGGGGACAGACCGGTTATTATTATGCTGACCGCCTGTGGTGGTTGAGAGGTTTGATGGATCGATTCGTGGGTGGTGTGGGTTTGCGACGCGGGCGGCGCCATCCCACCGAGCTGGGAGTTGGAGACGCTCTGGATTTCTGGCGCGTACTGGACGTCTCCCCCAAGGAGCGGCTGTCATTACTGGCTGAAATGAAGGTTCCCGGCGAAGCCTTACTGGAATTTAAAATCGATTCCATAGGAACGCATGACACGGAACTGCAAATGCTGTCTCGCTTTTTACCCAAAGGGTTGGGGGGAATACTCTACTGGTATATCTTCTATCCGTTTCATGAAAAGATTTTTTTTGGAATGCTAAATGGTATTGCCAAGGCTATTGAAAAACCCCTTGTATCCGGTCCTGAGCGCTTTACGCCGAGACTTCACGACTCGTGTGCATTCCCGACAGAATCATAGGTTCGGTAAAAATAAAAATATCTGATAAAAATGATTGATGACCATAACATCCAGGAAACTCGCATTCGACATTTAAACGATTTGGATATTCGTTCGGACGCAGATTACGTATTGTACTGGATGCAGCAATCCCAGCGGACCGAGGTCAATCACGCATTGGAATATTCGGTGCTTCAGGCCAATCACCTTGACCTGGGCGTTGTGGTGGCATTCGGACTCATGGAAGATTATCCGGGAGCAAATCTACGCCATTATACGTTTATGTTGGAAGGGTTGGCGGAAACCAATGCAATGCTTGAAAAGCGCGGCATCCACATGGTGGTTCGCCGAGGATTGCCGCCGGATGTGACCTTGGAATTGGGGCAAAATGCCGCGATGATTGTCTGCGATCGCGGTTATCTCAAACATCAAAGATTATGGAGAGACCGGGTGGCGCGGAGAGCTTCTTGCAGGGTTGTTCAGGTGGAATCCGATGTGGTCGTTCCTCTGGAAACGGTCTCCCTAAAAGCCGAATATGCCGCCCGAACCATTCGGCCCAAGATACAAAAACATCTTGATGATTATCTGATCGAACTCAAGCCGGTTAAGGTTAACCATTCTACCGTAAATATATCACTTGATGGTCTTGAATGGGAACAGCCGGCGGATATTTTAGCAATGTTAAACATTGATCGCACCGTTCCCGATGTGACTCGAATCTATAAAGGAGGAACGTCTCGGGCCAAAAAGATCTTCAGCAATTTTATCCGATCGCGATTGGAAAACTACGAAAAAAATCACAACCAACCTCAGACCGACGACACCTCGCACATGAGCATGTATTTGCATTTCGGTCAGATCTCCCCGCTCTATCTGGCGCTGAAGATCAATAAAGCGTCTCTTCATCCGGATTCGGCCAAGGCTGCGTTTTTGGAAGAACTCATCGTGCGGCGGGAACTGGCATCCAACTTCGTTTACTACAATCGAGACTATGATAATTTCGATTGCATTCCGGAATGGGCGAAACAAACCCTAAACGACCATCGAAAAGACCAGCGGCCTTACACGTATACCCGCAGGCAATTAGAAGACGCAAAGACCCACGATCCCTATTGGAATGCCGCCATGCGGGAGATGAAATATACCGGATTCATGCACAACTATATGCGCATGTACTGGGGCAAAAAAATATTGGAGTGGTCATCCTCACCGGAATTGGCGTTTCGTAACACTTTGGATATCAATAATAAGTATTTTCTGGACGGCCGAGATCCAAATTCCTATGCCGGTGTGGCATGGATTTTCGGCATGCACGATCGCGCCTGGCCTCAACGGCCCATCTACGGTAAAGTTCGCTGTATGAAGGCCTCGGGATTGGAACGTAAATGTGATATCCACGGATACGTGACAAAGGTCGAAAGCTATGTACCAAAATTAGGGGATGCTTTTTGAAAAATGGAGCAGGAATTCCGCAATAAAGATGCCCCTCCGAAAGGTTCGCCTAAAGTCAGGATCAAGGCTGGTAGAATAAAAAATATTATGCCCGACCGTAAAACATCTGGCCGGGCATAATCCCATTGTATCTCATCTACATTTGTTCAACCGGCTTGCGGACCCTTTTACCGACAATAGCTTCCGATGTTGCCAAAACCGATGGAGCAAATCCTATACCGCCGGCATGTGAAACCTCAAAATCAGGATAAGCATTCCCGCCGTGTTCCGTAAAATCAAGCCCTTCAAGTTCTTCTTCCGGTGAAACTCTCAGCCCAATTGTCATTTGAATAATCTTAAACATAACAAACGCCGCTGGGAACACCCACAAAAAGCAGGCGCCAATTCCCAATACCTGAACCCCGATGATTTTAATGTTTGTGCCGCCCATGTTAAAGATTCCGGCAGCAAGAGTTCCCCAGGCCCCGCAGACACCATGTACCGAGATGGCACCGACCGGATCGTCCACGCGGATCCTGTCAAAAAAGAGAACGGAAAGTACGACGATAACGCCGGCAATGGCACCGATCATTACCGCACTCAACGGAGTGACGGATGCGCAGGGACTGGTAATGGCCACCAGACCGGCCAGGGCACCGTTTAAGCTCATACCGACTTCGGGTTTTCCGAATTTTATCCAGGAGGTGAACATGGCAAGAACCGCTCCGGCGGCGGCAGCCAAATTCGTGTTCACAAAAATCATGGCGATGTCTTTGCTGGCCGCTGTTGTCGAACCCGGATTAAATCCGAACCATCCCAGCCAGAGGATAAAGACACCCAGAGCCGCCAGGGCCATATTGTGGCCTAATATGGGTTTGACTTTTCCTTCCTTGGTGTATTTGCCCAACCTTGGTCCCAGGACAATGGCGCCGGCGAGCGCTGCCCATCCGCCCACGGAATGCACGACGGTTGAACCTGCAAAATCGATGAACCCTAAATTTTCCAGCCAGCCGCTTCCCTTGTAAAGACTCCCCCATGCCCAGCTTCCGAATATGGGATAGATGAGTGCACTAACAAGAATACTGTAAATCAGATACCCCGAAAACTTGGTTCGTTCCGCCATGGCGCCGGAAACGATGGTTGCCGCTGTCGCAGCAAAAACCACCTGGAACATCCAAAACGCCAAAACCCAGGGATCGCCGCCGGGGTTGAAATCATTTAAGAAAAACCCGGTGGTCCCGAACCAGCCGGTTTTGGAAACACCGAACATCAGTCCGAATCCCACAGCCCAGAATGCCAGGCTTCCCATGGAAAAATCCATCAAATTTTTCATCATGATGTTGATGGCGTTTTTGGCCCGGGTAAAGCCGGCTTCCACCATGGCAAAGCCGGCCTGCATGAAAAAGACCAGTGCCGCTGCCACCAGGGTCCAGACATAATCGGCATGGGTTTGAACCAGCCCAATGGCTTCCTTATTGGTTAAGACCGTGGGGATTTCGTCTCCGGCCCATGCATTGATAACACTGATGAATACAAGCAAACTGGAAATGATTATTTTCTTCATGATATTTTCTACTCCTTTTTTTATCAAATAGTTGTTCACTGCTATAATTCGGAATACTAAATCGCATGTTTGCCGGATTCGCCGGTTCGAATGCGAACGGCTTCACCCACTGGCATAACAAAGATTTTACCGTCTCCAATTTTGCCGGTATTGGCCGATTTGGATATGGCATCCACCACCTGGCTTGACAGGGATGAATCCACAACTACATCGATTCGTATTTTAGGTACGAAATCCACCTGATATTCGGCGCCGCGATAGATCTCTTTATGACCTCGTTGACGCCCAAACCCTTTGACCTCGTTGATGGTCATGCCGGTTACACCGATTTTGTTCAGAGCGTCTTTAACCTCGTCAAGTTTAAACGGTTTGATAATGGCTTCGATTTTTTTCATGTAAACGGGCTCCTTTTTCTTTTTGAATGGTTTTAAATCCCGGGACAGCATTTTGTATCCTATTCATCAAAAAGCATGCCAATTTATCAAATAATAAGGCTAAATTGTATAACCAATTAATATAACTAAAATATATAAAAGACTCTCGAGATGTTCGCCGCTCTATTAAAATACATTTTTGTAAATATATTATATATTAATTACATTATCGTATTTTTAATTTACAGCTATTGCATTATTGTTTTATTGTTAGAAAGTAGGCCTTGAAATCGGACAGGGTGATAGGAGAATTAAAGGGTACGACGCTTGACTCATTATCTCTTAAACCGCCTATAAGTAGTTTCAAAACCTTCAATCAGATTCAAAGTCAAGGCAGGCCGAGGGATTCAACCGCAGGAATATATGTAATATTTCGATATTGAATCCCTCGGTCCAATACAGAAATTGGACCTGAGGGGAAGTTTTGAAACCACTTCTAAAGATACTGATAGGTTTATCCTCTTATTAGAACCCCACTTATCTCTATTTGCATTTTAACGGTATGTTCTTATTATAGGATGTAAATTATCTATAAAAAAACTGTTTGGCATTAAGATCTGAAGCTAGTTTATAATGAATGAGTTAAACAAGATATGAGAAAGATTAGTATAATGAACTATAATAACAAAAATATTTTAGCCGATATTCATTTTCAGATGAGATGGGATGGTATGGAGGCAACCCATACCGAAGAATATGAAGCCTTTCATGTTAATTTTTGGAGGGATTGTTTGCCCAAACAATTATTCGACAATTTGGGAATTACATCCGTGGGCCGAACGGTTCAGGTCGACTTTGGCCCGGGATCCATTGTCCCCAAATATGATCTCCAAAAAAGGTTTGAAATTAAAGACACTCAATTTAATCGCCGGTTTGTTCCGAATAAAAAAACCAAACCCCGCATGGGACGGTTCTACCCCAAAGGACTTCTAAGTGGGGTTGCCGGAGTTTTTCCTCAAAATCTTCACCCCTTTCGCTGTGTAGGCGTTGAGAACGGTGTGTTGAAAGTGGATTTTAATCACCCCCTGGCAAATAAACGAATTCAAGTCACAGCATTTGTAAAAGGGATCAGATTCAAATCTGTGGAACGGGGTGGCAGGTGTAATGAGTGGATGGAGATTATGGCCGATGGGCCTGGGATGCAGTCCCGCTGGGAAGGGCAGCCCACGGACTTTTTATCCGAAAACCCGTTTCAACGAGAAGATGACGGGACGGATCTTGTTTTTTACAAAAAACCGAGGCTTGTTCAGCATATTGATGACCGGGCCATTGAAGTTGTAAAGGGTCTTTACGGTCGATTTCTCCATGATGGAATGCGAGTGCTGGATTTGATGAGCAGTTGGAAATCTCATTTGCCCGAAGGGTTACGATTGAAACAGCTTTCAGGGCTAGGTTTAAATGCGGAAGAGCTGGAAAAAAATAAAGAGTTGAGTGACTGGATTGTTCATGACCTGAATGAAAAACCCATATTGCCCTATGAAACCGAATCGTATGATGCGGTTGTGTGTACGGTTTCTGTAGAGTATCTTATCGATCCTGAAACGGTGTTCAAGGAAATCGGTCGGACATTGAGACCCGGAGGCATTTTTATCGTAACATTCTCCAATCGCTGGTTCCCTGAAAAAGTAATCAATATCTGGAAGGAGCTTCATGAATTCGAGCGTATGGGGCTGGTCATGGAGTATTTTCGCAAAAGCGACATGTTCACAGAGTTAGAAACCTATTCCATCAGAGGGTTGCCAAGACCCACGAGTGATAAATACTTTCCGGGACTAATGGATTCAGACCCAATTTATGCCGTGTGGGGTTACAGAAAATAGAAAACATATAACTTATTGTTTGCTGGATTAATAAACCGGGAAGCGGGTCAAATACCGCTTCCCGTTAAGAGGGTTATGGAATGTGGACCCAGTAGTATTCCACTAGAGGTCCTAAATTTTTGCGATGTTATCTTTGAGCTGGGCAATTTCAAGACCCAAACTCACACACTGCTTTCCTTCCATGCACAATTCGGCGTCTTGGTCTACTAGAAAGTGTTTTAGCCGGATCTGATCCTTTTTTAGATTTACCGTCCATGATTTTTGCTCTTCATCATAATCCACGTCAACATCTATGCCACACTCGCCGATGTCCGGGTACAATTCCCTAATTTTTTCGCACAGTTCTTTTTTATCGTACATGATCGCACACTCCTTTGTTTCATGATTGTAATGCTATTTTCCTATCTTAATATTCCATTATTTATATATTGTAATACAGTGATGAAATAAGTCAAATCGGTATGTTTCGATTGAACTATTCCTATTTTATCCTTAACACGAATTGTGGGCTACGGGAACAACCGGCGGTGTTATATTAGAAAACTGTTCACTCCAAATTCTTAAACTAAAAAAAAGCACTTTACAAACCAGGCAAGAAAAATTGTTAACAAATTAATTATCGTAGCCTTGAAAATTTTAAATCATGAAAATCTGCGTCATGCGAAATCATCACGTTTTCGCATCAAACAAGCCCAGCACCTTGGTGGATTTGGGAGATTAGAACCAAAATGACTTGAGCTGAGCGAAAGAATTTCAAAATAAGGTTCCACAGCGGTAACGATATCACCTGCTGTACGTTGAGGCGGACCAGGGCCTTGACGCCGCTCATCGGCATTACCTATGAGGCTCAACCACAAGCCATTTTTTTCTAAATAGGCAGCAACATTTTCAGCAAACTTTCTTCGTTCTTTATCAGAATCGAAAGAATGAAGACAGCCTCTATCGAACACAAAGCCAAAAGGTGCGCCTTCAATTTGGTTTTTAAGGAAGTCAACCACGAGAAATGTGCATTTGACATCGCTTTTTGAAGCTTTTTCTCTTGCCTTTTCTATTGCAATCTCAGAAATGTCAGTTCCTGTTATTTGGAAGTGCTTCTTGGCGAGCCATACAGAATTATCACCGGTTCCACAACCAATATCCAACGCTTTACAGCTCTTTATTGGTTTTTTCTCCACACTTTCAGTAAGATTGAAATCTGGTTTGCCAATATCCCAGGGTGTGTCCCCTGTCTTGTATCTTTCTTTGAAACGCTTTTCGAGTGACATTTCATTTCCTAATAAAAAAGTGATTTATTCTAAATTTTGAATTATAACACATATCATTCGCCTGTGAAAAGATGTGTTAAAAATCACTTATTCGCTCATAACTCATTGTTTTTAGTTCCTTTT
>JASFHC010000094.1:0-7705 GCA_050123435.1 Desulfobacterales bacterium | reverse complement strand
GCACTGTTAAACAGCACGCTGACGCCTTACGAATATGGACGGAATGTAGCGCTCATCAAGCAAGGCAAAGTCAAATTACTTTACATTGCACCGGAATCCTTGTTGAAATCCAGTGTATTAGAGATGCTTTCATTGGTACCCGTGGATTGCCTTGCCATTGACGAGGCCCACTGCATATCCGCATGGGGACATGATTTTCGTCCGGAGTACCGGCAGTTGATGGATGTGAGATTTCATTTTCCCAAAGCGGTTTGTATCGCACTGACGGCCACGGCAACCCCGAGGGTGCGAAAAGACATTAAATCCAGTCTGGCTTTTGAAGACTCCGGCGAATATCTTGCGGGTTTCAATAGAGAAAATCTGTTTCTCCAAGTTGTTCCCAAAGACAACCCCTTGGCTCAAATCTTTGGGTTTATCCGCAAATTCCCGGGGCAATCCGGAATCATATATTGTTTTACCCGTCGGCAGGTAGATGATCTTTATGCCGTTCTAAAAGACAAAGGATTTTCAGTGCGCCCGTATCATGCAGGCTTGTCCGAAACAGAGCGAAAACAAAATCAGAACCTGTTTATTCGGGACGATGTGCAGATTATTGTGGCCACCATCGCTTTCGGTATGGGGATCAACAAGCCCAATGTTCGATTTGTTGTTCATTTCGATATGCCCAAGAATATGGAAAGTTATTATCAGGAAATCGGAAGAGCCGGACGAGACGGATTGCCGGCCCATTGTATGCTGTTGTTCAGTTATGCCGATATTCATAAAATAACGCATTTTATAAACAAAAAAAACGCTTCTGAAAAACGGGTGGCACACATCCATTTCAATGCATTTTTGCGCTTTGTTGAAACCGCTGACTGCCGTCGCATCCCCTTGCTCAATTATTTTGGTGAAGAATATGCCATTGAAAACTGCAATATGTGCGACAACTGTCTGGCCGGTGAAAAAGCACTGATCGATCTCACCATACCGGCCCAGAAATTCTTGTCATGTGTTAAACGGACCGGTGAGATGTTTGGAATGGGCCATATCATCGATGTGTTGCGCGGCTCAACAGCACGAAAAGTGCTAAGATTCGGTCATGATAAATTATCTACTTACGGCATCGGAAAGGAATTTTCAAAAAAACAATGGATGATCCTGGCGCGGCAATTTCTTCATAAAAACTTCGTTGTTCAGGATATGGAATATGGAAGTTTGAAGCTTACAGATACCGCATGGGATGTTTTTAAAGGGAAAAAAACGGTTCTGGGCCATTTAACGAAACAAGATAATGATAAGAAAGTTAAAGAAGGGGCTAAAATAAAAACCACACCGGACCACGATAAAGACCTGTTTGAAATCCTTCGAAAAAAGAGAAAAAACCTTGCCGATCACTCCGGGATTCCCCCGTATGTGATTTTTTCAGACAGAACCTTAATTGAGCTGGCCGCATATTTTCCTCAAACCATGGAGAGTCTCCTGGATATTCATGGCGTGGGCAGTGTAAAACTCGAAAAATACGGATCCATTTTTCTCAGCCTTATTCAGAACTATTGCAGGGAGCATAACATTAAAGAACGACCAAAAACTTTTATACGATACAAATAACACACTTATTTTAGGGAGACGATAATGTTAAAGGAAAAACAATTCAAAGATGTGGACTTATCGGTAAATCAGAACAACCTGTATCTGGAAGAGTCGTTTACCGACCTGGATATGGCTTCCATTCGGCGTCTGACGCCGGTCAAACCCAATGGTTTGAAAGATAAAACTCGTAAACAGATTTTTGTGGGTCATCTTAATTTAATGACCCCTGAAGGGCCGCTTCCGATTCAGACCCCCCTCGCGGCCAGAAACCTTAAAGAAGCCATGGAAATATATTCGGAGGCCATGCAAACAGCCCTGGCAAAGATGCAGGAAGAGATTAAAAAGCTGCAGCAAAAACAAGATTCCCGAATTATTGTCCCCGGGACTTGACATAAATCATGCCCTCCTTTTCTTTTGTCGGGGTCTCTTGTTTTAGAATATGTGTCGAACCGTTCGATTTTATTTAATATCATAATTACAAGAAACACAATATATGGTAACTTGTGTTAATAAAATACAATATATTCTAATTCGCTGGAATTATATATAAATTATATATAATTTTACTTGACAAAACCAAATGACAAACTTATGATTTAATTAAAAAATTGATGTTTTTATGAACAATTACACCAAATGAGTAAAAATTTACTAAAACAGATTAGAGAATCTCTTATGATGAGCAAAGCCGAGCTTGCCAGAAAGGCCAATATATCACCGATTACCATTACACGGATCGAACAGGGCATGCCCTGCAGAATGGAAACAAAACGTAAGATTATTTTGGCCTTAGGATATAAGATTTCGGATAGGAAAAAAGTGTTTGGTGACTGAAGAACATCTCCGCCTACTTTCTCTTATAAGTGAGACGTAGAACAGCGAATTAAAAATAATTAAAAGTTAAGCATCGGATAACAGCGGCAGAGTCGTTTGACTCTGCCGCTGTTTTTTCATCATATGCTCAGCTCGCCCGCTTGAAGATAAATAAAAAATCCCCAGGGGAACTGATCTGCCCTTGTTACTGACCCATTATCAATTTCTGCCCGGGATGAATGACAGCGGTGTCGGATAATTTATTTAGAGCCCGTATTTTTTTCACCGTCACACCATACTTTCGGCTGATGTTGTAAAGGGTATCGCCGGGTCGGACCGTGTAATACCGATTTTTTGGGGCTTTTTTTACAATTGTTTCCGGTTTTAAGACCTGGGATTTTTTTTGCCTGAATTGGTCTATCTTTTTCTGTAAATTATTAAGGCCGGTTGCCACGTGATCCATTTTCAACGTCATGGAAGCTTCCAATCGGTCAAAACGATCCCCGAGTTCTTCCAAAGCCTGTGCCTGTTCCGAGACCTGTGTTAGTTTGTTGTCGATATCTTGAAATCTGACGATTTGTTCTTCAATCTTTTTTAGCCTGTTTTCAAAGCCTACAACTTTTCCCAGAGTAGCTCCCAAAACCAGAATTAACAGAATGATGAAAATCAAAAAAAACACTCCAACCCATGAAAATGGAATTGCTTCAGGAAGTTTGAATCCCCTGGAACCGAATTTTGTCTTTTTTTTCTTATCCCACTGCAAATATTCTTCTTCAAAAAAATCATTCTGTTCCGGTTCCGAGTTTACTTGACCTTTAAGGTCGGAGTCTTTGTAATCCATTGCTACCCCCAAAGAAATAATTTGCTATCCGCTTCTGATTCAGCCAATGTTAAATGTATAAAAATTTTTAACAAAGTTAAAGAGAAAATGTTTTTTTTCAAAAGAGCAAGTGAGTTTGCTTGGCCTCGCCTGCCATTGCAAGCTCGCCCGCCAAGCATTTGCCTTGGGCGCAGATGATTGCGGACGGGCAAGGCGAGGATGAGTTAGTAACGATGCGGGATTTAATATATTTAGAAAGAACCATTATGAGTTGATATAAATGAAGATAAATGTAATAGACTTATTTGTGAACAATGAGTTATATTGTTGGTTCAAATTTTGAAATTGTTTTTTTTGAAAATGTATATAAAATAAATAATAGTTAGAATACATAAGGTCCAATATGATAAAGATCAAACAAGGAGCTATTCAAGAAGAAAATGGCCATGCATAATTTGAGCACCTGGGACTGGGAAATCGGTAAAAAGTTAATTGTGGATATCACAAAGTGGAAGGATATGTTCGACTGGGTGGAAGAACCTTATGCCAGCCCGGACGGAGAAAGAATAGCAGCCGTTGTGAAAACAGGTGACATGGAATTTAGTGTATGTGAAAATAACACTTCCTGGGAACGCACGTTTGACAAAGTGTGGTTTCTAAAATTTGGACCTGATAATCGATTGACGGCATTGGTGTCGGATATGGGAGCGTGGACAGTGGCGGTGGATGATACTGCTTGGGAAAACACCTTTGACTTTGTATGGAATACCAAGTTCGGGGCGGACGGCAAAAATATCACGGTAGCTGCTCAAAAAGACATGGAATACTTTACGGTGACAAACGATATAGCATGGGAGATAAGATTTTCAGACCTTAGCAATCTCACAATCAGTCATGACGGGAAAAGAGTTGCCGGTGTCGTCCCTGCAGTCCCGGTTAAACAAGGGGATATTTTTCAATTTCAGAAAGGGTGTTATTCTGTAGCAGTGGACGGCAAGATATGGGATACAAATTTCGTTAACGTTTGGGGCCTGGCGTTTTCCAATAATTCTGATCACGTGGCCGCTGAAGTGAGAACCTCTCTTTATGATTACACAATTGCTGTGGACGGAGTTCTCTGGGATAAGGTATATACTTCCGTTTGGATGCCGCAATTTAGCCCGGCGAACGGTTCTGTTACCGCACCGGTAAGGATAGCGGGACAATGGACTCTTGCTCAGGATGGCGAATCTTTTTGGAATCGCTCTTTTCCTCAGCTCTGGCATCATATGTACAGTCCGGACGGAAAAAATATAGCCGCCATCGTGGCAAGCAAATATGGCCGGTGGACCATCGCAGTGAACGGCAAACCCTGGTCTCTCACTTTTGGTGATCTGGTTACCGATGCGGTTTTCAGCGTGGACGGAAACCGGATTGCCTGCATCGGAAAAGAAGACGGAAAGTGGACCATTGCTGTAGATGGTAGAGCTTGGGGTGAAAAATATGACATGGTTTGGCAACCTGTTTTCAGTCCTGACAGCAAAAAGGTCGCTGCAAAAGTTGAAAAAAATGGACGTTATACCATTGTAATAGACGGCAAACCTCTTCAAGAATCGTATCATTCACTGTGGAATCCTGTTTTCAGCCCTGATTCCGAAAAGATTCTAATAAAAGGAATCACGGGCGATTCCGATGGCCGCAAGTATTTTCGGCAGGTTTTGCCGGTAACCGATATTATCGGCGATTCCGGATCTCTCTCGAGCTAAAAGGAAAAAAACAGCTATGCATGATATCTATAATTTTGTGAGCGGCCCGTTGGTCTGGGTTTCCTTTATCATTTTTTTCGCAGGTAGTTTGTACCGGCTCATCTCCATGGCCGTATTGGCAAGGGAGAAAGATGTATTCGTATATGAATATATGAGTTTAAAATTCGGACTTCGGTCTATTCTGCATTGGATCGTTCCCTTTGGAACCCTAAAGTGGAGGAAAAACCCGTTTTTCACTATTGTTACATTTACGTTTCATATCTGCATCATTTTTATTCCGATTTTTCTTAGCGCACATATAATTCTCTGGAAGGAATCGTGGGGTATCGGGTGGTGGTATATTTCGGACACTGCTGCCGATGTATTGACGATAGTTGTTATAGCTTCATGTATTTTTTTTCTTGTGAGAAGAATCGTTCTTCCGGAGGTCAAGTACTTAACCTCTATTTCTGATTACGTAATACTTGCTATTGTTGCCGCACCCTTTATCACAGGTTTCTGGACGTATCATCAGTGGCCTGGTTTCAGAGTCATGGGAATTCTTCACATGATCGCCGGAGAGATCATGCTGGCGGCAATTCCTTTTACGCGCTTGATACATATGCTTTTTTTTCCTTTTACGAGAGGGTACATGGGTTCTGAATTCGGCGCCGTCAGGCAAGCAAAAGATTGGTAGGAAACTTAAGATAAAATCGTAAAACGATTTTATTAAAGGAGAATACATCATGGCTGAACCTGCCGTTGATAAAAACGATAAAAATAATAGAATTGTTGATGAGGGAATTGATAGGGGAATTGCACGCTTGACCCTGGAAAAGATCAAACGGGTAATCAACAAGGTTTTGGCGTCGGAAACCGGCGCTCGGTTAAAGACATATGTCGAAACCTGTGTCCACTGTGGACTTTGCTCCGAGGCTTGCCACTATTTTATTTCCCATGATAACGATCCGAGATTTTCTCCTGCGGGTAAGGTTAAACAAACCATATGGGAAATATTAAAGAAAAATGGTAATGTTGATCCTGAGTTTATAAGAAATGCCTCCCGGATTGCATACACGGAATGCAACCTGTGCCGACGCTGCGCCATGTATTGCCCATTTGGTATAGACATTGCTTACTTAATGTCCGTTGTGCGAAGGCTCTGCCATATGCTGGGGGTCACCCCGCTGTATATACAGGATACCGCACACAGCCATTCAGCCACCTTAAACCAGATGTGGGTAAAGGAAGATGAATGGATTGACAGTCTGTTTTGGCAAGAAGAAGAAGCACAGGATGAGATATCATCTTTGAGGATACCCATAGAAAAAGAAGGGTCTGAGACTCTTTACTCCGTCATTGCTCCTGAACCGAAATTTCGTGCACAACTCATATATCAGGCTGCGGTTATCATGAATGCAGCCGGAGTTGATTTTACAATGCCGGCAACACCCGGATGGGACAACAGCGATCTATGTATGTTTACCGGAGACTATGAAATGATGGGCCGGTTAAAGAAGGCACATTTTGAAACGGCGATGCGGCTCAAGGTCAAGCGGATCGTAATGGGAGAATGCGGACATGCATTCCGATCCGTATATGATGTGGGAAACCGGTGGCTGGGATGGAAGATGCCGCCAATACCCATTACACATGCCGTGGAATTCTATTACGAACTGTTAAAACAAGGAAAGATAAAAATAACTAAAAAATATGATAAGCCGGTGACCTTCCAGGACCCCTGCAATATTGTCCGTGGAAAAGGTCTTCATGAAAAGGCACGTTATGTTGTTGAGGCACTTTGTGAAGAGTTTATCGAGATGCATCCCAATCGGGAACACAATTATTGTTGTTGTGCGGGAGGCGGTGTAATAAACGCCGGTCCTCCATACAAGATGACACGGATTAAAGGGAACAGGATTAAGGCGGAACAGTTATTTGCGACAAAGGCCAGGGGTGCAAAGGTTATCATCGCCCCTTGTCATAACTGTCACGGCGGAATTGAAGATATTAATCATCACTTCGGCCTTGATATGGAATTACATTTTCTGGGTGATATTATATATAAAATCATGGAAAAACCCTCATAACGGGTAAGTTCCGTTGGTTCAGGCTCATAAAATCGGGGGAATCTTGATGGAAAAAAGGACAGTGATCATATGTACGGTAATCATTCTGATGGGCTGCATATTTGCGGTTATGTCCGGCTATTCACAGGAAGATGTAACACATGTTGAAGACAGCTCCTTTGAGAAGAAGATGAGACCGGGGGTTCCGTTTCTCCATGATCAGCACAATGAACAGGCAGAGCTTGACGAATGCAATATGTGTCATCATATATATGAAAATGGAAAACTAGCTGAAGATGATTCTTCCGAAGACCAGGAATGTTCAGAATGCCACACCCTTAATAAAGGCGATAACCCTTTGTCCCTTGTAAACATTTACCATTTGCAATGTAAGGGGTGCCACCAGAAAAAAAAGGCTGGACCGATCATGTGCAGCGAGTGTCACCCCAGGTAGACGCACCGTTCGGATCCACAAGAGGTTGAGAACAAAATTGAACACAAAAATTTTCAGACACCCCATAAGGAGAGAAACATACCATGATTGATCAAGAGACCCAACGGCTTGCTTCAATTTTAGATGCCATGGGGTGTGGCGTTTATATCATCGGGGATGATTACACGATACAATTTATGAACAAGGCCAGTATTAAAGCCTTTGGAGAAGGCATTGGGAAAAAATGCTATCAGGTGATTGCGAATCAAGACGA
>JASFHC010000093.1:0-7751 GCA_050123435.1 Desulfobacterales bacterium | reverse complement strand
CATGGCGTCGGCATCAACATCCAGGTCAGAGATTTCATCATGGGGATCCAGTATGATGCGACCGATTCCCGGAAAATGTTTTGCTACCGCCATAATATTATTTGACTGAAGGTGATCGATAACCACGGTTCCCAGTTCAGATACCCACGAGGGGTCATGGCCGAACACTCGGCTTGCCTGGACACTGTTTATGCTTTGGGGGGCAACATCCAATACGGGCGCCAGGTTCATGTTGACACCGATCTCTGTAAGTTCCGCCGCCGTAACCCGGGCAAAATGAATCGCATCTTCAGGCCCTTTCATTTTAGGATTGCCCGGAAACTGGGTGAAGGGTTTATTGAGTCTGGCTACTTTTCCGCCTTCTTGGTCAATGGAGATAAAGAGCGGCGGCTGGCCGCAGGAACGGGCATATTCCTGAATGGATGAGCACAGGCGTTTGATTTGGTCGGGATTTATAAGGTTCCGCGTAAAAAGTATGATTCCGCCCACATGTAACGTTTTAATAAGGAATTTGAGATCCGGGTTGAGTTCGGTTCCGTCAAATCCCACCATCAGGCGCTGGCCTGCGGATTGTTCATCTGAAAATGCTGTAATTTTCATTTTTCATTCTTTCGTGATATTTTTTAGTTTCCGATTTTTTTGATTTCGTAATTAACGAGTGTCCATTCAGAAATTAGATAGTTTTTTCAAGTTCAAGGAAGGCGATAATTTTAACCACAGACATACATTGAGTATTTCGAGGATTAAAATTTGAGCCTGACGTAGAAATTGGGAAAATTAGCCATTTCTGAACGGGTACTACCGAACAAATACCAACCCTGCCCACTCCTTTTCAAATGCTTTCCAGCCACAGCTAAAGCCTTTCCGGGTGTAACTATTCAAAATGTCCGTCACTTCATCCGTTTTGATTCCCGAAACCACAACCATACCCGGTTTTTTTGTTATTTTTGAGATGTGAGAACAAAGCCGTTCAAGGGTTGGATACCGGAGGTTGGCCGTTATCAGGGAAAATTTTTCATTGATATTCTCGATGTCACGGTCAAGAACCTGGATTCGATGTTCCATAGTGTTCAAACGAATATTTTTTTTGGCTTCCGCTCTTGAGCAGGGATCCGTGTCAATTGCCATTGCCTTTTTTACCCCTAACGATACAGCCGCTATTGCGAGAATTCCGGATCCGGTCCCAATGTCCAGGGCTCGGGTATGGTTTGTTTCTGAGTAACGATTTTTTCCGGATAATGCCTCTTCTATGCCCCTGACGGCCAGCCGGGTAGTGGGGTGTTCTCCTGAGCCGAAGGACGCCCCTTGCGCTATAACTATGATCACTTCATCGGAGTCAGGCGTGTAATGCATATTTGGCGGTTTGAGAACGACCCGTTTTGAAATGCGGGTGGGTTTGTTAAACGATTTTTCCAGGAACGAACAACCCAAATTATAAGTGTAGATCAGTTGGCGATCTGACACGAGTTCATTTATGGCCGCTTTTAATGCTTTTTTATGGACCGTAAATTTTTGGGAGAGTCTTTTTTCCAGCTCACCATAAGTTAGCTTTTTGTTAGACTCAGAGACAGTCTCAAACACCTTTTGGCGGATTGCTTTGCTATCTGTGAATGCCTTTTCGGGGGTTTTTTGAGATACGGTCATTATTTTTGGTCTTATCGGTTTAGCTGATATTTTTGCACGGCCCTGTTATGATCTTTCAGGTTTGTTGAAAACCGGTGTGTATTGTTCTTTTTTGAGACAAAATAAAGGAACTGGGTTTCAGCCGGATAAAGGGCGGCTTCTATGGCCTTGGTTCCGGCATTTGCAATGGGTCCTGGGGGAAGTCCTTTGATTCTGTAGGTGTTGTAAGGTGTATCTTCGGCAAGATCTCTTCGGGTAATGTTGCCGTTAAAATCCTCTATACCATAAATAACCGTGGGATCACTTTCTAAACGTATTCTTCGCTTTAAACGATTGTGAAAGACCGAGGAGATAACAGGTCGTTCAATGGCCACACCAGCCTCTTTTTCGATAATCGATGCAAGTGTTACCACCTGGTGGATTGTAAATCCAAGGGTTTTGGCTCGGTTTTTCCATTCCGGCTTGAACACGGACCAGAACCGTTTCACCATTGAAGATATGATTTTTTCGGCTGTAGCGTCTTTGGTAAAATAATAGGTGTCAGGAAAAAGGTACCCCTCAAAGGTTTGGGCATCAATCCCCTTGGAACGAACCAGATCGGCGTTTGTTGCGGCGTTAAAAAAATCTTCCTGGGTTCCGAACCCTGCTTGGGAAACCACCTGTGCCACCTGCCGCAGATTATGACCTTCGGGTATGGTGAGCCTGTGGAGACGGACCCTTCCCATGACTAAAATTTCGAGTATTGTTTTGGGTGTCATGGTAGGGGAAAGGATATATTCTCCTGCTTTGATGTGTTTATCATAGCCATTAATGCGGGAAAAAAACCTGAACTTTGCAGGATGATGGATTACCCCTTTTTGATGCAGGATTTGGGAAAGAGACTTGAATTTCTGGCCGGGTTCAATAATTATGACTTGTTTCAGAGGTTCGGCACTTACGGGTTTTCCGGCATAGATATAGATGTCCACAACTACGGCGGTTGCAACTAATAACGCAAAAATTAGTATGAATATGACAGTGGTTCCTATTTTCTTCAAATTAGAACACCCCGTTTTAGATGATTCGTCAATTTTATTCCATATAACTGCATTTTGTCAAAGGAGTAATGGAGATGAAGATTTACTATTGAAAATTGACCATTGAATGGTTTTTTTCAGTTTTCAATCCCAATATCCGGCCGCCTGCATCAAGTATCCAGTATATGTCTTGATTTCCTGGCTGTTATGTATATCATTAAACGATTGAATGGTAAAACGTAAATGGATTTTTAATTATGAGCCGGAAGCACAAAACAGATCAAACATACGAGGGATTTGAACAGGGACCCATACGGCCGCCCAGTGAGGCTTACAGTCTTTTGATCCGTGTCACTCGCAATTGTCCATGGAACCGCTGCACGTTCTGTCCGGTTTACAAGGGCTTACGGTTTTCCATCCGTTCGGTCGATCATGTTAAAAAGGATATCGACGCCATTCACACATCTATAAAGATGATACGGGATATGGCCGACCAATATGGCCGGGTTCGCCGAGCCGAGATCCGTAAGGCGGCCGGAAACTATGAATCACCCGACCCCGGGGCCTTCAACGCCGCCTTGAACTGGTTTGCCGGCGGCATGAAATCGATTTTTATCCAGGATGCAAACAGTCTGATTATAAAGCCGCACGATCTTATAGAGATTCTCATACATCTTAAAAAACGCTTTCCTTGGGTTCAGCGGATAACATCCTATGCACGGTCCCATACCATTGCCCGGATCAAGGATAGTGATCTTGAGAAGATAAAGGATACCGGCTTAAACAGAATTCATATCGGTCTTGAATCCGGTTCGGACACGGTCCTCAAAATGGCTAAAAAAGGGGTTACCAAAGCAACCCATGTTAAGGCGGGTCTCAAGGTAAAAAAGGCCGGAATGGAACTTTCCGAATATATAATGCCGGGTCTGGGCGGAAGAAAATATTCAAGGATTCACGCACTGGAAACAGCAGATGCCTTAAACCGTATCAGTCCTGATTTTATCAGGCTTCGAACCCTGGCCATTCCCAACAGTGTTGAGCTGTTCGATGATTGGGAGGCCGGTCGTTTTGAAAAGTGCACCGATCTTGAGATGGCTCGAGAGATTTTGCTGCTAATTGAGTCACTGAACGGTATTACCAGCGTTGTAAAAAGTGATCATATCCTGAATCTTTTTGAAACCGTGGAAGGCAAGCTGCCCCAGGAAAAAGAAAGTATGCTTGAAATCATTCGCACGTTTCTGGCAATGGAACCCGAACGCCAATGCGTGTATCAAATGGGAAGAAGGCTTGGATTCTTTTCGCGCATCAGCGATATGGACAGCACCCACAGGATGAAAAAAGCGGAAAAGGCCTGCAGGCAATTTGGCGTTACTGCGGACAATGTGGATGAAGTTATTGATGAATTGATGAAAAGATTTATATGATTTTTGTAAGCGTTCAAAGGTTCAAAGAAAAGGAGTATATATGACAGAGCATAACGGAATAATTACGTATTCGGATGATGGAAGACTCAGTGTCCCTGATGTACCGGTGATTCCCTTTATTGAAGGTGACGGCATCGGGCCGGACATCTGGCAGGCTGCCCGGCGGGTATTGGATGCGGCGGTGTTGAGTTCTTACGGCAGTGACCGAGAAATTCAGTGGCTGGAGGTTCTGGCCGGTGAAAAAGCCTTTAATCAGACGCAAACGTGGCTTCCGGAAGAAACCCTGGAAAAGATTCGCACACATCGCGTTGCCATAAAAGGGCCGTTGACCACTCCGGTGGGAGAAGGAATCCGAAGTATCAACGTCAGCTTGCGACAGGAGTTGGACCTTTATGCGTGTGTTCGGCCGACAAAGTATATTACAGGAATTCCAAGCCCCGTGCTCAGACCCGATCAGGTTGACATGATCATTTTCAGAGAAAATACCGAGGATGTTTACATGGGCCTTGAATGGCAAGCCGAGTCCGGAATGGCGAAAAAAATCATCGATTTGGTTAAAATCGAGGATGGAAGGGAAATTCGAGCCGGGTCCGGTATCGGATTGAAACCCATCAGCCGCTTCGGAACCCGTCGTTTGGTGAGAATGGCCGTCGAGTATGCCCTCGAGCATAAAAAGGAAAGCGTCACCCTTGTTCATAAAGGAAATATCATGAAGTTTACCGAAGGTGCGTTTCGAACCTGGGGATACGAAGTTGCTCGGGAAGAATTCGGTGAACGGGTCATTACTGAAGAAGATCTGTGGCAAAACCATGACGGAGAAATTCCTCCGGACAAGACCGTGATCAAGGATAGAATTGCAGATGCCATGTTCCAGCAGATTCTGTTGCGTCCTTCAGAGTATGATGTGCTGGCCATGCCCAATCTAAACGGCGACTATATGTCCGATGCCCTGTCTGCCATGGTGGGAGGACTCGGTTTGGCGCCGGGAGCAAATATCGGTGACGGCTATGCTCTTTTTGAGGCCACCCATGGCACGGCTCCGAAATATGCGGGACAGGATAAAGTGAATCCCGGATCTTTGATCCTTTCCGGGGCAATGATGCTTGATTATCTTGGTTGGAAAGAGGCTGCAGACCGAGTGAGGGACGGGTTGGTAAAAACCGTGGAACAAAAGCGAGTCACTTATGATCTGGCGAGGCAGATGGAGGGTGCCGTTGAAGTTAAATGCTCCGAATTCGCAGGGGAAATTATCCGTAATCTTTAAATACGGGACCGATAAAATTCGGTTTGCCCTTCCGGATCAGGCGGAAATTTTGCAGGTAAATGAGCCGGAAACAAGGATAACCGCATCTGAATTTTCTTCAAGGATTCGCGGTATACTGGAACGGTTGGATCCGGATCTTACGACTGTTGCCGTGGTGCTTTCGGATAAAACCCGGTTGTGCGGTTATCCGGAATTCCTGCCCGTGCTTCTCAATACGCTGAAAAGCTTCGGGGCACCATGGGATGGAATTACTGTGTTTATTGCCTACGGCACCCACCGTCGCCAGACCCGTGAAGAAAGTCTTTCAGGTTACGGTGATTCCTATAAGAAGCTTCGGTTTGTGCATCACGATTGTCTGGATAATAATATCTTTGTAAATTGTGGAAAGACCTCGCGAGCCACTCCGGTACTTATTCGGCGCGATATTCTTGAAGCCGATTTTCTAATTACTTTCGGCGCCATTTCACACCATTATTTTGCAGGATACGGTGGCGGACGAAAGTTGATTTTTCCGGGGCTGGGTCAGAGAGACGCCATATATCACAACCACGGGCTGTTTTTGGATCAAGAACGTCATATGCTTTCTCCTTTTTGTCAATCCGGTGTATTGGACGGAAATCCGCTGGCAGAGGATTTAGCGGAATATGAAACATTTCTCCCCGCCGATTTGGCCATTCATGGAATTCTTGATAGTATGGGGAATGTTTGCGATTTATTACCGGGCGTTGGAACCGGTCATTTCCGAAGGGCCTGTGCCCAACATGGAAAAAATTGTGAGATGGTTTGTACCCGGGAATATAATCTGGTCATCGCATCCTGCGGGGGATATCCAAAAGATATCAACTTCATTCAAAGCCATAAGGCCATAGATAATGCCGCAAAATTTGTAAGTGACGGCGGCAGGTTGATTGTTTTGGCAGAATGTTTTGACGGCGTGGGGTCAAAAACCTTTTTACCCTGGTTTGACATGGGCGATTGGGGGAGGGCGTTCAATAAGCTGTCGGAAAATTATGAAGGAAACGGAGGTACCGCACTTTCCATGATGTCAAAATTACAGAGAGTCGAAGTTTTAATGGTAACAAAATTAAGCGACTCTGTCTGTAGAACCATGGGTGTTGAGAAAATTTCTATGGACCGCGCGAAAATGCATGTGAAACAATCAGACGGCTCTCTGGCAGCAATACCAAATGCCGACCTGTTAATTAAGTCCGGCTTAAGTACGGGTGATCGGTAGATTCCTATATTTTCTTGACATAGAGGGATTAAGAAAATAATGTGACTTATCAATAAGTTCTGGTGTATAAATTGCTTAATTTAGATAAAATATAAAGCGTTGGAAAAAAAATGAGAGGGAATATGCATGGCGAAACCTAAGTTAAAATCACATGTAATAGACCGGGAATGGTGCAAGGGGTGTGGTATATGTGTCCATTTTTGCCCGAAGAATGTACTGGAACTTGATCAAGAGGACAAGGTAGTTGCTGTGCGCCGGGAGGATTGTATTTGCTGCAAAATGTGCGAACTTCGTTGTCCCGACCTTGCTATCGAAATAGAAACAGAACAGGATGAATAATGAAAAACAAGAACATAAAATTTGTTCAAGGTAATGAAGCATGTGTGGAAGGCGCCCTGTATGCAGGCCTCGATTTTTTTGCAGGCTATCCCATAACCCCCTCAACGGAAATTGCGGAGCTTCTGTCATACCGTTTGCCCAAAAAAGGGGGTAAGTTTATTCAGATGGAAGACGAAATTTCATCCATGTGCGCTATTATTGGAGCGTCCCTCACCGGTAGTAAAGTCATGACCGCCACCAGCGGTCCCGGCTTTTCTTTGATGCAGGAAGCTCTGGGGTATGCAATTATGGCGGAAATTCCCTGTGTGATTGTCAATGTACAACGTGGCGGGCCTTCTACAGGCATTCCCACTCACGTGAGCCAGGGGGATGTAAATCAGGCCCGGTGGGGTACCCATGGAGACCATGCCATAGTCACGGTTACGGCATCTAACCACCAGGATGTGTTTGAAACAACCGTTGATGCTTTTAATATTTCAGAAACTTACAGAACGCCTGTTATCCTTCTATATGATGAAGTCGTAGGGCACATGCGGGAACGGTTACTGATGCCGGAACAAGGAGAACTCTCGTTGGTGGAAAGACTCAGGACATCCGTGAAAGAGGGTGTGGATTATCATCCCTATCTGCCAAGGGAAGACGGCCGTCTTCCCATGTCTGATTTTGGCGGGGTGCACCGCTACAATGTTACCGGCTTGTTTCATGACATGTGGGGGTTTCCGTCAGACAATCCAAAAATAGTTCATGGTCTTCTTCGCCATTTAGTGGATAAAATTCAGAACAATGTGAATCAAATCGCCCGTTTCAAAGAGCACTTCCTTGAAGACGCTGAGTGCATCCTGATTTCTTAC
>JASFHC010000092.1:0-7812 GCA_050123435.1 Desulfobacterales bacterium | reverse complement strand
AAATTAATGATTCATTTTTGGGAGATTTGCTCTTTTCGTTTTGATGATATATGCATAAAACAAAAATCGGTTTCAGCTTGTGCGTTTGGCAAGAAAACACAATTGCGACACGAAGTCGCGTATTTTGACTGTTCAGCGGAGGTATTGTGTCTTTGTCTGAACCCAGCGTCCTGTCGCTGTGATCCTATGGAAGCATGCGCTCATGGTGCATCCATGATGGGTATGAAGCCTTCCTGACAATGCGCTGAAGCATCGTTTGATGTGGCGAAGAAACCGTGAGGTGGAACCGCTCCTGGAAGCTCCATCCGGGTGAGGGGTTAGGATAGAATACTATGGTCAACGTAAGTGAACACTTGTAACTGTCGTGACTCTTGACAAGCCAAAGGAGCTGAGAGGCTTAGGCCAAAAGGTAAGTGGGTGCCTCGGAGGGGTTGCAGAACGTCCGACACAGGCACTATTCCTACCGGCAGACAGAGTGGGCCTAAGGTATTCGCTGTCAATTACGTGGAACGTGGTAACCTCATGCCTTTGCCTCAGTTTAGGGGCAGGCTAACCGTAAGGCATGCTGTAGGAGGTATGGGGAGAGATGATGGAAGAAGCGAAGGCCATCCTGTAATGGGATGGATACGGGTTGAGAGCCTCAGGCTTGACATTACCCGACCCCTACCATCTCTTGAAGAGATAAATAGCTTCATTATAGAGATTCGAATAATAAAAAAGAGGTTATAAAGTGATACTTGTTGTCGGTGAAATCTTATTCGATGTATTTGAAAATGAGAAGCGGCTTGGTGGGGCTCCGTTTAATTTTGCATATCATCTCAAAAATCTCGGATTCCCGGTGCGCTTTATTTCACGAATTGGAAACGATACTCATGGAAAAGAGATATTAAACATATTAGAGCAACATCATTTTAACATCAATGACATCCAAATTGATGGCAAACATGATACCGGAACGGTCATTGTTCAGCTCAGCCCATCAGGAAATCCGACCTTTCACATCAAACCTAAAGTGGCTTATGATTATATTAATTATCTTCCAAAAGAGCATTCATCTCTCATTGATAAGGCTGACTTCCTTTATTTCGGAACGTTGGTGCAAAGAAGCAAGCAAGGATTCGATAACATTCAAACTTTCACGGATCTTAGACGCTCTGATGCCGTCTCCTTTTATGATACAAATTTGAGGCCGGACTGTTATTCTGACGAAGTGGTCCGCACCTCTCTTGAGCATGCTGATATACTGAAACTGAATACACAAGAACTTGATGAATGTAAGAGAATCTTTCGATTTTCAAAAGATAACGATGCCTACGTTCACTTTTTAATGAATCGATACGCATTGAAATATGTTGCGATAACCTGTGGAGGCCAGGGAAGCGAATTATACACCAAAGACGGTATCTTTCACGCAAAGATAAACCCTGTTTCGTCGATCGTCGATACTGTGGGCGCAGGAGATGCCTATTCTTCAATGCTGGCCATTGGAATTATAAAAGGATGGGATCCTGAAAAAATGTTGTCTATGGCATCCATGTTTGCATCGCGCATTTGTGAAATTAGAGGCGCCATTCCCGAGTCTCAGGAGTTTTATGAGCCCATAAAGAGAATAATCGAAATTGGAGGCTAAAATGGCTTACAAAGGTTTTTACATCCAAATGTTCAGCATTCATGGTTTACTACGATCTGAAAATATGGAACTGGGCCGTGATGCAGATACCGGAGGTCAAATTAAATATGTTATTGAACTGGCAAATGCCCTCAGTCAAAGAGAAGAAGTGAGACTGGTCGAATTGTTTACGCGATTGATTTCTGATAAGGCCGTATCCAAAGATTACGCCAAACCGGTTGAATATGTGAACGACAAATTCAAAATTGTAAGAATTCAGTGTGGTGGGAAAAAATACCGGCGAAAAGAACTTTTATGGCCGAGCCTGGATGAATTTGTCGATAAAACCATTAAATACGTCAAGCAACAGAACATGATACCCGATATTGTACACGGCCATTATCCCGATGCGGGATATGTGGCCATACAATTGTCGGAGATTTTCGGAATTCCGTTGATTTATACTGGCCATTCCCTTGGTCGTTCAAAGCTGCGCAGCCTGTTGAATGACGGGATGAAAAAACCGGATATTATAAAGAAGTATAAGATCGATTACCGCATCCAAATTGAGGAACAGATATTAAAACATGCAGACCTAATTTTTACCAGTACCAGTAATGAGATTAAGGAACAATATGGCCAATATGAAAACAAAGATGTACCACAATTTAAGGTCATTCCTCCAGGATTGGATGTCAAAACATTTTATCCTTTTTATCATGACATGCTACCTGAAACCGAAAAAGATGAGTCTGAGATGTATGCCCAGGCCTCAGTTCTTGAAGAACTCAATCGATTTTTCATGCATCCGGATCGGCCGTTGATTCTGTCTCTGTGCCGACCCGACAAACGCAAAAATATTTCCGGTTTAATCACAGCATACGGCGAAGATTTAGAGCTTCAATCCATGGCCAACCTGGCTGTTTTTGCAGGAATTCGTAAAGACATTTCCAAAATGGAAGATAATGAACGTGATGTTCTGACAGAAATCCTTTTGCTGATGGACAAATACGATCTTTACGGAAAAATCGCTATTCCCAAAAAACACGACTTTGAGTTTGAAGTACCGGAACTATACCGAATTGTCGGTGATAAACGAGGCGTGTTTGTCAACTCTGCGCTTACTGAGCCATTCGGCCTTTCTCTGATTGAGGCAGCTGCCTGCGGTGTTCCCATCGTTGCGCCGAATGACGGAGGACCACTGGATATCATCAAGAACTGCAAATGCGGGATTCTCGTTGATACAACCAAAACGAACGAAATAGGAAGCGCCATCAAACAGATCATCACCGACAGCAAAAAATGGAAACAGTATTCTAGATCCGGTGTAATGAACGTACGAAAACACTACACCTGGGAAACCCATGCAAAGATCTATGTAAACGAAATTAAGCATGTCGTTGAGAGCCTTGATTCGGAAAAGATGAAGGTCGCTGTTCCATCGGATGCCGTTGGCAGACGTTTGGCGAAACTAAACCATTTCATTATTACGGATATCGATAATACGCTGATCGGCGAACAGAATGACCATTTGGGCGAATTATTGGAGTTGTTAAAGCAGCATCGGGAAATTATCGGTTTTGGGGTCGCCACCGGACGAACAATCGATTCAGCTAAAGCCTATCTTGAAAAACACGGCGTTCATTCACCAGACATAATTATATCATCTGTGGGCGTTGAAATTTACTATGGGAAAAACGTTCAATATGCCAAAGGTTGGGACACCCATATATCGGCCAAATGGGACAGAGAAAAGATCGTCAACACACTTGCGGAACTGCCATTTTTGACCTATCAGGAGGAAGCCACCCAACGTCCATTTAAAGTCAGTTACAACATGCGTCCGGGCAAAGACAGGCTTCCGAAAATTCATGAGCTGCTTCTTCGCAATAAATGTCGATACATGCTCATCTATTCTCACGACAAATATATTGACGTCCTTCCTTATCGGGGATCAAAAGGAAAAGCATTGCGTTATCTCAGTTACACATGGGAAATCCCTTTAAACAACTTCCTTGTGTGCGGCGACTCAGGTAATGACGAAGAAATGCTCAGGGGAGAACCGCTCGGCGCCGTTGTTGGGAACTACAGCCCTGAGCTCGCAAAACTTAGAGGGCAACGGAACATCTATTTTGCTAAACAAAAATTTGCCGCAGGTATTATAGAGGCCATTCAACATTATAAATTTTTAGAAAAAGCACGGAACAGGACTGATAAACAATGAAGAATTTACTGGGATCGATTATTAGAAAAAAAGAGCACAAAGACTTCAAAGGGCTCGTCTCCTTTATAACGAATCAACACCAAAAGATATATTTAAGAAACGGGATTATACAGTTGTTCCGTGAATATTGTGATCAAAATCGGAAGACGAAGAAATTTAAACAAAGCTCTTCGTTGTTTAATTTTCTCAAGAAAGCTCAGGAGCTTTTTATTACCAAAGAACATCTCGTGCTGATGCACCGTTATGCCATTGCAAAATACAGTTTTTATATGGTTCGGCGAGATGGAGAATACATGGAAGAAATTACACTTTCAAAGTATTTGGATCTAAAAGATGATTACGCATTGCAGGAGCGTAAAGACGGATATCACCTTCATATTGATTTCATGCCGTTTTATGATTTCTTACCATCCATGCGAGACACTAGCTCTGTCGGAAACGGAATCCGGTTTTTAAATCGATACCTGAGCAGCAACATTTTCAGCAAACCGGACGAGTGGAATGCGAAACTGTTCGAGTTCATTAAGCTTCATCAATATAATGGCAGGCAGTTATTGGTAAACGGCAAATTAATTCAAGACCCGGAAGCATTATTCACTCAACTCGAACAGCTCCTGGATTGGCTCGGAAAAAAGAAGCCTGAAACACCATTTTCCAGCGTTGAAGCAAAAATGAAAAGATCCGGGTTCGAGGTCGGTTGGGGCAATACGGTGGGTCGGATTATCGAAACCGTTGAAACGCTTTTAAGCCTCATCAATGAACCCACTGATAAACAGCTGGAGCAATTTATATCATGCGTCCCCATGCCGTTGATTTCAAAAATTGCAATCGTTTCCCCCCATGGTTGGTTTGGTCAGACCAATGCCCTGGGAAAGCCCGACACCGGCGGACAGGTAATCTATATCCTCGACCAGGTGCGAGCCCTGGAACGGCATTTGAAAAAAGAAATTCGATTGACCGGATTGGAAGCCGATCCAAAAATTATTGTCTTGACCCGGTTGATCCCGGAAGCCGAGGACACCAGCTGTGATCAACGCATGGAAAAAATTTTTCAGTCCGATAACGGCTGGATATTACGGGTTCCGTTTCGGGATAATCAGTATAATATCGTCAAACACTGGGTCTCTCGTTTTAAGATCTGGCCATATTTGGAAACATTTGCTGAAGATGCATCAAAAGAGCTGCTCGGAGAATTTCAGGGGCGCCCCGATTTGATTATAGGAAACTATTCGGATGGGAATTTGGTGGCCTCTTTATTGTCGGATAAGCTTGACGTCATTCAATGCACCATCGCACATGCACTGGAAAAAACAAAATATGCCTTTTCAGATATCGGATGGCAGGATAACGAGCAAGATTACCATTTTTCAATACAATACACGGCCGATATTTTTTCAATGAACAAATCGGACTTCATCATCACCAGCACATTGCAGGAGATCATCGGTACGGAAGACACCATGGGGCAATATGAATCCTATCAATTTTTTACCATGCCGGATCTGTATCAAGTCATTAGCGGCATCAACCTGTTTGCACCAAAATTCAATGTCATACCGCCGGGAGTTGATGAAGAACTTTATTTTCCTTATTTCGAAAAAGATAAGCGTATCGAGCACCAGTGGGAGCAATGGGAACAGCGGCTTTTTTATGATGAATCAAAGGACATTTTGGGAAATCTGGATGATCCTGACAAACCACCTATTTTCACTATGGCCCGATTCGATAAAATTAAAAATATTACCGGCCTCATCCATGCGTTCGGCATGAGCAAAAAACTCCAGAAATCGTGTAATCTTATTTTCGCCGCCGGAACGATTCACGTTGAAGACTCCAGTGACATTGAAGAGAGAAGTGAAATTATCAAAGCATATGATCTCATTGAGCAATTCAATCTGCACGGTAAAGTCCGTTGGCTTCCGAGTATCAACAAATTGGATACCGGCGAAGTTTACAGAATTATTGCCGACCGTAAAGGGTTTTTTGTACAGCCGGCACTGTTTGAGGCTTTCGGTTTGACGGTCATCGAAGCGATGGCCTCGGGCCTTCCCACCTTTGCACCCAAATTCGGTGGGCCGCTCGAGATTATTGAATACGGGGTTAACGGATTTTTGCTTAACACAAGCAAGCCTGAATTAATTTCAAAAAGCCTCGAAAATTTTATCGATCAGTGTGATGCAGATAAAAATTTATGGGAAACCATATCTTCAAACGGGATTCAACGCGTTCAGGATCATTTTAACTGGAAATCGTATAGTCACCGTCTCATCAACCTTACAAAGCTATACGGATTTTGGCGGTATGCCGTTTCAGGGAAAGGCATGCTGGAGTTGGATCGATATTGTGATTTGATCTATCATTTTTTACTGAAGGAAAAGGCGAAGAAGATCGAAACAGTGCCATCATTCCAATAAATGTCTTTGTTGAAAAATTTCATGTTATGAACACAAAAAAAAATTTTATAGCCTCTAATATCCCATATACAGATATTAATGATAGAGTGGACATAGTCGGTGATACTGCAATATACTCCATAAGATTCGAGCACTGAGGTATCAACGGAATATCTGAAAAATAATCTGGACTTTTATATTATCTGTTGACATTAAAAAAAAGATGTTTTAAATAATATCTAATATTAATTAGAATTCAGTATTATTTTCAAAAGAGTGGGCTCATTCATGGCTGATCCAAATGAAAGGTTTCAGATTATTATTAACAGACTCCGGGAAAGCAACCATAAAATTACACCGCAACGAATGGCTGTATCGAAAATTCTGGCGCGCAGTGAAGGTCACCCGAGTGTCGAAGACATATACAAACGCCTCCAGGATGATTTTCCTACCATGAGTTTGGCCACAGTGTATCGGAATGTCATGCTGATCAAATCTTTGGGGGAAGTTTTGGAGATAGGATTCCCGGATGGGAGCAACCGATATGATGGAAACAAGCCTTATCCCCATGCACACGTCGTCTGTATCAAGTGTAAAAAAATTGTTGACCCAGACCTGGGTAGCCTGGATGAAATGAAAAAAGAGGTCGAAGTAGAGACGAATTTTAAAATTCTGAATCATAGGTTGGACTTTTTCGGTATCTGCAGTAATTGTATGGCAAAGAAAGTTTAATATATTTTTTTGCCAATATTTAATAGTTGTTATCATATAATACTTATTCTATAAACAAATGAACAAAAGGGGGAAACATTATGAATCAAGATAGCAAGTGCCCGGTAACGGGCAGAGTTAAAAATCCCACTGCCGGCGGTGGCACGTCGATCCGGGACTGGTGGCCGAACCAGCTGAACCTCAAGATTCTTCATCAGAACTCTCACATGAGCAATCCCATGGGCGAGGCGTTCAACTACGCCGAGGAATTCAAGAAACTCGACCTGAAGGCCCTGAAGAAGGACCTTTATGCGCTGATGACCGACTCGCAGGATTGGTGGCCGGCCGATTACGGTCACTACGGGCCGCTCTTCATCCGGATGGCGTGGCACAGCGCAGGCACCTACCGCATGGGCGACGGCCGCGGTGGCGCGGGGTCCGGCTCCCAACGCTTGGCGCCGCTCAACAGCTGGCCCGACAACGTGAACCTCGATAAGGCGCGCCGTCTGCTCTGGCCGATCAAGCAGAAATACGGCAAAAAGATCTCCTGGGCCGACCTGATGATCCTCGCCGGCAACTGCGCCATCGAGTCGATGGGGTTAACGACCTTCGGCTTCGGCGGCGGGCGCGAGGACGTCTGGGAGCCGGAAGAGGACATTTATTGGGGCTCTGAGGCCGAGTGGCTTGGTGACATGCGTTATTCCGGTGATCGGGACCTCGAGAATCCTCTCGCCGCCGTGCAGATGGGCCTGATCTACGTGAACCCGGAAGGCCCGAACGGCAACCCGGATCCGGTCGCCTCCGGCCGTGATGTACGCGAGACCTTTGCACGCATGGCCATGAACGACGAAGAGACCGTCGCGCTGGTCGCCGGT